>CBEPPX010000286.1:0-3449 GCA_965511205.1 uncultured Ignavibacteriales bacterium
TTTTCAAATATTTTCAAATATTTTTATCACTTACTAACCATCTGCAATTCAGACCAATTCCCTGGTTATTCATCCATATTATGTACAATAAACTTTGCAATTACAGGGTAATGATCGCTGTAACCACCTAAATACCTTCTTCCGCCGTAAGTTGGAAATGGGGCTCCTTTATACTTACCCGACTGAGTAACTATGTTATTCGGTTTATAAACTTCAAATGAGTTACATAAGTAAAAGAAATTTTCGCTTGTTACAAGTGATCCAGAAACAATTACCTGGTCAAGCATATTCCAGTCATCTTTGTATTTATATGTTCCCAAGCCACTTTCAAAAGCAGAGTATGAAATATTATATAGTTCACCAGTTGTTTCTTCCTCAAATTCTGCATGAAGTGAATCACATTTTAGAGGGTATGCTTTCAAAGTTTCTAAAACAGAAATGTTCACCGGTTCGTCATTAAAATCTCCAATCGCTATAATTTTTGCATTAACATCTTTATTAAAAATTCTATCAACCGCTCCCCTTAAAGTTTGCGCTGCTGCAATTCTGTTTGGTTCAGATTCTTCCTGTCCCCCGCTCCTTGATGGCCAGTGATTAACAAATACTGTGATCTTCTCATCATTCTGATTTAATAAATTTACTCCGAAGATTAATCTTGTTGGCCAGCCATCGGAGAGATGAACTGTATCTGCCTGCAAGTTCAGCAGTTTAAATTTATCCTTTTTGTACAGAAGCCCGTTATCAACCCCACGATTATCGGGAGATTCCAGGTAAGCAATTTTATAATCCAATTCCGGTAAGAATTTATTTACCATACTACTAAGAACCGCCCGGTTCTCCACTTCGCAAACTCCAAGCAGATCTGGTCCATTCCCATTATTCATCAAACGGATTACACGGGAAAGGTTGTACATTTGTTTATCTAATCTTTCCGGAGTGAATTCCATATCTCCATCAGGAAGAAATGATTCATCATTCTTTTCCGGATCATCAACTGTATCAAAAAGATTTTGCAGGTTCCAGAAAGCAACATAGAGAGTATCTGCTTCCTGGGCATCACAAGTAGAAATGAAGAGGAAAATAATAATTAAAAGCGAATTTATTTTTTTCATTTGAATTTTATCTGATTGACTTATTTACAAATTTAGTGATGAAAGACTGATAAATCTAAAAACATTTTTACTTTGCTTCCATATTTGTGTACTTGTCGGCAGTGCGTGAAAATATTTCTCTCGCTAAGACGCAAAGTCACAAAGATTAGATTATACCCGCAACCCAAAATAAAACTGCAGCAATAGCTGCCATACTTAACGCATAAGGTATTTGCGTTTTAACATGATCAATATGATCGCAGGCAGAAGCCATTGATGAAACTATTGTAGTATCAGAGATCGGTGAACAGTGATCGCCAAAAACGCTGCCGCTTAAAACCGCAGCAATTGAAAGTGAAAGCGATACATCCATATAAAGTGCAGTTGGTACAGCAATAGGAATCATTATTGCAAAAGTTCCCCAGCTTGTTCCCGTGGAGAAAGCAATAAAAGCTGAAGTGATGAATAATATCGGTGCGATAGCAGCTGGAGATAGAAAATCACTTGAAACTGAAGCAACATACTCCCCTGTTCCAAGGGTTCTGCAGGTATCACCAATAGAGAATGCCAAAGTCATCAAAATTGCAAGCGGTATAAGTCCTGCAATTCCTTTAAGTGTAAAATCCATCACTTCTTTTAGATTTAATAATCTTTGGAAAAGAGAAATAATCCCAGCCACAGTAATTGCCGAGAGTACAGACCATAAAACCGATGTTGAACCGGAACCGGCTGTCATATCGCCATTACCTGTAACTAACAAACTTACAGGCATCATAACAATCATAACCATTATTGGAATTATCATGTTCATTGCTCTATGCGGAATACCCTTTTTTGGTTTGGTAGAACTAACATCTTCCGAAACCATAGGCAGTGTACCATCGGCAATTGTTTTTCCAGTCTCTTCCGATCTCTTCTCTGCTTTTTTCATTGAGCCGAAATCTTTATAAGAGAATGCAATAAATCCTGCAAACAGAACGGATAGGATTGCGTAAAAGTTAAGCGGGATTGTATTAATAAAAACTGAAAATGAGTTGGGAATATTCTCCTTCTCTAAAAGTGAAATTACGTAAGCTCCCCATGCATTTAGTGGAATAAGAATACAAACAGGTGATGATGTGGTATCGCAAATGTACGCAAGCTTCTCGCGGGATATTTTAAACTTTTCATAAATTGGATGAAAAATAGTACCGGTTACAAGGATGGAAATGCTGGATTCAATAAAAACACTGCAGCCAACTAAAAATGAAACTACAGTTGCGCGTTTCCTATTAGTTACAATATTTTTCTTTTGAATTAAATCAACAAAACCCTGAACTCCCCCGTTTGCCTGCGTTAAGGTAATAAGCGCACCAACAAGTGCGCAAAATATTATTACCCGGGTATTACCTGCATCTTTAAATACATCTATTATGGATTGGATAGAAAGTTCAATCCCGGTTAGAACATTGCCGCCGGAAATGATTATCCAGCCCGCAACAATTCCAAGAAAGAGCGAAATAAAAACCTGCCTGGTTTTAATTGCAAGTAATATTGCAAAAACAGGAGGCACTACAGATAGCCAGCCGAATTCCATCAATTAGAAATATGGTTACGCTGTTATTATAATAAGCTTATAAATTAAAATTTAAGTGTTTCGCCAAATATACAACGGGTCTTAACTTTAACTTGCTGCTCTGGTCAAGTTTTCTTTTAATTGGTAGCTATTTCTTTTGGATTGGGTCCATATTCGTTTTCTCCGGGAATACTGTCAGTAAACAATAAAACTAATAGCCAAATTCCACCAATTATTGGAACCAAACTGATAAAATACCACCAGCCACTTTTCCCAACATCGTGAAGTCTTCTAACTAAAACTGCTAACCCGGGAATTAATACAGCTAAGGCATATAAGATAATGAATAAAGCAATTGTTCCTACTAAATAGTCAAGAATTAATGCAACAATAAAAAAAATCACATTGAATAATACAAACGTCCAATATTCTTTTCTCCTTGCTCTTCCGCTGAATCCAGCGTAATTTTTTAATACTGCTAAATACCAATTCATAATTATTCTCCTTTTATTTTTACTGTGTTTATGGCTTTTGGGCTTTTGCCAGTTCTTAAAGTGGTTTCTGGTCTCCACTTTTTTATTATCAATTTTGTTAATCTTTTGCTAATAAAGAACGATCAATGTTATTCATGGAATTCTATTTCCCTGGTTAGTTCTTTTAACTTGTCCATACCAGGTTACGCTGCCAAAATCGTCCATTAGTAGCCTCCTAATAATTTGTAAATAATATATCTTGCAGGATGATAAAGTAATTCAAACTACAAGCCACACACAAAATAATCATAAATAAATAAGATTGAAAAA
>CBEPPX010000287.1:0-3444 GCA_965511205.1 uncultured Ignavibacteriales bacterium
CCTGATTTGCGGTGTTATTGGTTATTGTATTATTAATTATTTTTGGTTTACTACTATCAAAAGCACTCAATGCACCGCCGTAATCTGCAAAATTGTTCGTTATTATATTATTATAAACATCCGGACTTGAAGTACTCATTCCAATTGCACCACCATAGCAAATCCCATTTGTATGATAATTCCCGGAAATATAATTGTTTTTAACAACAGCCCAATAGGCATCATAGTATAAATCAAAAAATATTGCGGCACCTCTACAGAGCAAATCTCCAGCTATAAAATTATTTCTAATTCTATTTGAATCAATAACTGTATTTGCCCAACTACAACTTATACCTCCGGCAATTCCATAGCTGTTTATAGAAATTGAACTATTAAGATCAATATTATTATTAAATATTTTCGTTGTTCCCCCCAATAGTCTTATACCACCGCCTACACCATAACCATAAATAGATTCACAGTGGTTTGACGAAATCTCATTATTACTAACTAAACCATCAGTATATAAGGCAACTCCCCCCCCTTGTGCCCATGCACCTCTCCCAACGGTTATGTTACCCTGCGCCCAAACAAGATTGTTTATAATTTTATTCGAGTCAATAACAACAAATGAATTGTTGCCGGGTGGCTCTGAGCAGATTCCTCCACCTGCTGCGTGCGCATCAGTTAAATTGATTATACATTCGTTATTTTTTATAATGTTATTTTTTATAAAAGCACCAGACATAGAACAAAGAATACCACCCCCCCATCTAAATGCGGAAGGATATGATGGAGGATTAGGTGGAACAAATGTTCCTGTCCCACCGGTAATTGTAAAACCACATAGTACTGAGTTTGTATCTTCTCCGGAATTGAATGTAACAACTGAACCACTATCCGGATGGCTGGGTTGGCTGCCGTCTATAATAGTGTTGTTGATATGATTAGTATCACCGTTCACTAAAAACCAGCTCGCAACTGTAATTGCTTTGCCTTTGAAGTTAATGTTTTCGAAATATGTACTATCTGCTACAAGAACAATATCACCATTGTTAGCGGCATCTATTCCGGCTTGGATAGTTTGGTAGTCTCCAGGTACGTGAATTGTAACCTGCGGGTAGGATGGATTCGTTACGAATATCAAAAGAATAAAAAGTAAGAATAAGTTTTTCATAACCCTCTCCGATTAAGTTTGAAAAATGTTTATTTCAACAATATCATCTTCTTAATTTCAACAAATTCTCCTGCTTGCAATCTGTAGAAATAAATTCCGCTTGGTAAATTCTCTGCATTCCAAGTTATCTCATAAGTACCTGATTGTTTTTCATCATTAACTAATGTTTCTATTTCGTTACCGAGTATGTCAAATATTTTTATTACTACATTGGATGGTTGTGGAACGGAATATTTTATTTTTGTAATCGGGTTAAATGGATTGGGGTAGTTTTGAGTTAAGATGTAATCTATGGGTATTTTTTCAATTTCTTCTTCTTCAATAAAAGTTACCCCACCGGTTGTTGTTTTGAGGATTGTGCAATATTCTCCGACAGCCCAGCCGGTATTTTCGTTGATGAAATCAATTGAATATAAATTATAACACGTCCAGCTTTTTTGTGATGTCCAATTCTCTCCTCCATCTGTTGTGTTTCGTATTATTCCACTGGCGCCAACAACCCAGCCATAATTTTGGTCTGTGAAGTAGATTGATTGCAAAGAAGCCTGCGTTCCCGTATTATGAGATATCCAATTTTCTCCACCATCCGTTGTTTTTAGAATAGTTCCGTAATCTCCTGTCGCCCAGCCGGTGTTATGGTCAATAAAGAAAAGTGAACCTAAACAACCACTCCAGCATGAGTACCAATTATCTCCACCATCAGTTGTCTTAAAGAGTTCGCAAAAACCCCAATAATATCCTAAAATCCAGCCATAATTTTGATCGATAAAATAAACAGGCCCGAAATCTAAATGATTTGATCCGGCCGTTTGATGTGTCCAATCTGTTCCACCATTTGTCGTCTTAAGGATTGTTCCAACTCGTCTTCCCGCAGCCCAGCCTGTATTATGGTCGACGAAATGAACGGATTTTAAATAATAACCCGAATCACTTATTTGAGTTGTCCAATTTGTTCCACCATCAATCGTATTCAGGATTATTGCGCCATTAATATTATCACCGCCTACCGCCCAGCCGTTATATTCATCAACAAAACAGACCGACCATAGAGGGCAACTCGTCCCGCTTGTTTGTGTTATCCAATTATTTCCTCCATCTGTGGTATTGATTATGGTTCCGAATTCTCCAACAGCCCATCCATTATTTTGATCGACGAAATCAACCGAAAAAAAATGAGAATATAAATATATTCCACTTGACTGATAAGTCCCCTCTGGTAACTTAATGATTGTTCCACCACTTCCAACAGCCCAGCCTGTATTATAGTCGACGAAATGAACGGATTGTAAAGAATGACCCGAATCACTTATTTGAGTTGTCCAATTTGTTCCGCCATCGGTCGTATTAAGGATTGTTGCGTAATAATTAGCATTAGTGCCTACTGCCCAGCCGGTATTTTGATCATTGAAAAAGACTGAATGTAAATCAGTAAAAGTTCCGCTATTTTGTACGATCCAATTATTTCCACCATCTGTAGTTTTGATGATTGTTCCATTATTTCCTATAGCCCAGCCAGTATTTTGATTAAGGAAATAAATTGAATATAAATGATCCTCCGTCCCGCTTATCTGAGCTGACCAGTTTGCTCCACCATCTGTGGTTTTGATGATTGTTCCATAATTTCCGGCAGCCCAACCGGTGTACCCGTCAGTAAAGTATACTGAATGTAAAATCGAATCCGCTCCAATTGTTTGAACTGTCCAATTGGTTCCACCGTCCGTTGTTTTCATAATTTTTCCAAACCATTTTCCATACCCCCCATCATAATCACCTCCCACAACCCATCCGGTATCTTGATTAACAAAATGGACTGAATTTAAACGCCGCAGATTTACCCATGCTTGAGTTATCCAGTTTATTCCACCATCAGTTGTTTTTTTTACTATCCCAGAATCACGATATGTACCCTGGACAATTCCCACCGCCCAGCCAGTGTTTTCGTCGGTGAAAAAGACTGAAGACAAATGATTATCCACTTCAACTGACTGAATATTCCAATCTTCACCTCCATTTGTCGTCTTAATAATGGTTCCGTGCATTCCCACTGCCCAACCGGTAGTCGCATCTATAAACTTGACATCATTTAAACTGTGTCCTTGTGGCAAAGGATTTTGCCAAAACCAGCCTTGCTGTGCAAAGGTATCAAACTGTATCAGGAGAATAGTAAGAAAGATTAAATATAAAAATTTCATCTCGGACTCCTTTGAAATACTCATTATTTGTTATCTGCATATGAAATTAAGAATTAGAGGTATATGCCATCAATCCCATCATGATGTGATATT
>CBEPPX010000288.1:0-3440 GCA_965511205.1 uncultured Ignavibacteriales bacterium
ATGACCTGAGAAAAAGGATAATCGTGATGTTTTATCAGACCTATGATTTAACGGAACATTTTTGTTATAGGTATAAGGTCTGTTACGTTTAATAAGTATTTTTGTAGTATGAACTGCCGCAAATGATAGAAAAAGATTTTCTAGATACATTATCGAAAAAGTTCCAAAATCATTTCTTACCTTATCAGAAGCTAAGAGCGCGACAGGAGAAATCAGCATAAAATTTAGAAGGTAATCGCTAACAATACCTGCCTCTTCAGACCAGTTACAAGTTGCTCCACGATCGAATGAGTTTACATTTTCCCTGGAGAGGTTTTCTAACTCATTAAAATTAAGAGAGTCGATGTTGCTTTCCAGACTAAGAGCGAGAACTCCCAAACCAAATCCGCCTCCAAGCATAATCGCTTCTCTGCCGGTTTCCAGATTATAACGTGATTGAGAATAAGAGTAATCACTAAAGAAAGTAAGAGTGAAGAATATTAACAGCGTAGGGAAGGTATTTTTCATTACAAACCGATTCGGGATATTTTTTTTGTTATCAGAAGAAACAGTATTGTGATTGAAAAAATTATTAAAGTGCAAATTAGAATTTAAACCAGGCATAACAACATTTTCACTAATCGGTTTTTTCAGGACCCAGTAATACTGCAAACCACCTTGTTTCTTCGGAGCTATCGAGAATAATTTTTATTGTAATGGTAAGAGGCACAGATAAAAGCATACCAACCGGACCAAGAACCCATCCCCAGAATATTAAGGAAATGAATACAACTAATGTTGATAGCCCCAAACCCTTTCCCATCAGACGCGGTTCAAGAATGTTCCCCATTATTGTATTGATAACAACATAACCAATAAGAACAATAAGTGCGTCCCCGAATCCAAGTTGTACAATTGTTAATAACACTGCGGGAATTAAAGCAATGATCGATCCGATAGTTGGAATAAAATTTAATGCGAATGCAAGCACGCCCCACAATACCGGGTAATCTACACCTATGATTATAAGGAATATAGTAACCAATAATCCTGTTCCAATACTTATAGCAGTTTTTATAGCAATGTACTTGTTGATGTTTTCGGAAATAGAATTTACTCTTTTAATTGATGTTTCAGGATCATTAAACATTTTTTTTAGTTTTGCAGGCAGACTCGAGACTTCCAACAGCATAAATACTATCATTAGGAGTATAAGAAATCCGTTTGCAAAGAGCCCACTGACTTCATTAAGTGTATTTGCAACAATTTGAAATACTGCTGAAGGATTAAACATTTCATTAAGATTAATTTGTTCTTTTAGAATTCCCGCTGAAGTTAACCAGGCAATCACTTCTTGAATCTGTGATCTTAATTTTGTTTCGTATAAAGGAAGTTTTGAAGTAAAATCGTGAATGGATGTACCTATTAGTAATCCGATTATAGAGATAACGAAAAGGAATGCAAATATTACTATTAACATAGCAAGAGCTTTGGGTAATCCTTTATCCTGCAGCCAGAAATAGGGAGGGGAAGCGATGATAGCAATGAAGAGTGCAAGTAAAAAAGGAACTATTATAGATTCGGCTGCTTTCATACCGGCAACTATAATAACAAATGAAGCAGCTATTACAAGCAATTTTACTACCTGGGACTGTTCTGTAATTTTGTTTTTCATATTAATAAAAATTATTTATACTACCAGAACCTCAATCCAATTCCAAATATGCATTCCCAAGCAATCATCATTAAACGGTATGGAATAAATGTGAACAATAGTTCATCATAAACCAATTGCTGAACTGCTTAGTATAATTATACTAAAGCTCCTGCATCATCTAATAAATGTTTTAGTTTAATGAACTTCAAACAGAATGAAATTTATTATGCTAATATTATTTATACTTAATAATTTAGCAAATTTATGAATAAGATTAATAGTTACTTTTCGTTTGCAGGGTAACTCAATCCAATTATTCCACATTTAAAAATGATAATTAAAATTTATCAAACTACCTGAACGGCTAACACCAAATGAGACATTAAGTTTATTTATTTCAGTTCTGTGCATAAATGGAATCAAGTAACCAATTGCACTTCCAACTAAAGCACCGGTTATTATATCGGTCGGGAAGTGTGAACCCGAAGAGTATCTTAAAACTCCCACCGTTGTTGCAAGCGCCAAACTGCCTGCCCAAATAACCGGTTTCCAATCTGAATCAGGATAATAATCGCTGTAAACAGTTGATACAAAAACTGCCATTGCAAATGATATGGTAGTATGCCCGGAGAAGAATGAGCGTTTTGCATTCTTAGTCTGCTTTATACTTAGGGGAGCATTATCGTTATAAGCGAATGGTCTTACTCTTTGTGTTATACCCTTTGTAACAAAAGGAATTGCCGCTGATAACAATAAAGTTTCAACATACATTGTTATAACCGGAGAGAATTCGTTTCTGGTGTCGTCTGAAAGTGCCAATAATGCAGGAGATAGGATTAAGGTATATAAAAGTATGTCGCTAATATTTCCTTCTGTTGCAGAATAGTTATATAAAGCACCACTATCAAATTTATTAACATCATTTCTATTAAGATTATTTATTTCATCAATCATCAGTGGTTCAATATCATCATTTAAGGGAAATGTCAATACTCCCATGCCTAAACTTGCACCAAAAAAAATACTCTCTTTTGCAAAATCAAGCTTGTAGGGTGACTGAGAATAACCGGATGATTGCCAACTAAAAAATAAAATTGAGGTGAAGAATATA
The DNA here is from genome assembly GCA_965511205.1 of uncultured Ignavibacteriales bacterium. GTDB lineage: Bacteria > Bacteroidota > Ignavibacteria > Ignavibacteriales > Ignavibacteriaceae > JAZGGS01. The sequence continues at coordinate 2,748 of CBEPPX010000288.1, forward strand.
AAACTCCATAACCGCAAACTAAATTTGATTTTACACAGATTTATTGATTGCTCTAAAGCGGCTGGTTTATTTGTTCTAATTGCCAATTCGTAAAGTGCTGTTACATTTATAATCTGAATATATACCCGCTTCCCAAACATGTAGTGCAACGATCCTTTCAACAGCAAGTTCCAAACGAAATAAATTTCCAGGAAGAAGCAAATGATCGTGCAAACGAATTCTTAATTAATTTGTATCAAATTTAGTAGAATGTGAGGATAAAACACAACTGGCTCTTAAAAAATAAGTTGAATTCTTGTGCCTGGCACATGCTAAAAATGTTTATGAATTCAATCCCAGCTTTTCTATTTCTTCTATTTGTCTCTTTACAGGAGATTCATCTTTATTCGGGCAGGAAAAACAGGCATCTTCTTTATATCCGTTAGTTTCAATGCTATCGGCACAGCAGCCGCCTTCTCTCTGTTTATATTTACTAAAATGGAGCATCGCTGCCATAAAAGTAAAAGCTAAAACAATAAATAAGAATACTATTAAAAAAGTCAGCATAATATTTTACATTTCATCAAGTAGAAATTTACTGAATTGAGGCGTTAATTTTTCTATAAATTCTGTTTCTTCTTTAACAATCATATATATAATTAAATTCTCTTTCAGTGCAAAATCATATCCTACTGTCGGTCCCATTACATTTAT
>CBEPPX010000289.1:0-3438 GCA_965511205.1 uncultured Ignavibacteriales bacterium
GGAATCATAGTTGCGATGATAGTCCCTATTCCGGTTTTGCTTTCATACTTCTGAAAGAAAGCAATAATAAGCGCAAAGAAGCTCATCATTGGAGAAATTATATTCGTAATACTATCGCCAATACGATAGACCACCTGGGTAAGCTCGGGAGAGTAACCCAGTAACATAAACATTGGAATAAAGATTGGAGCCATAAGCGCCCACTTGGCGGAAGCACTTCCCATTAGCATGTTTATTGCAGAAGATAAAATTATAAATAAAATCATCAGCGGTATAACGCCAAGCCCTGAAGATGATAGCACATTTGCACCCTGTACTGCAAAAATAACCCCAAGGTTTGTCCACTTAAAATAAGCAACAAATTGTGCGGCAAAGAATACAAGTACAAGATAAAGACCCAATGTCTTCATAGCGTTTCCCATACCTGTTACAACATCACCGTCATTTTTGTATTTCCCAGAACCGATTCCGTATGCAATCCCACCAAGTCCTGCAACTATTAATAGCATAGCTACAACGCCCTTAATTAAAGGGGAGTTTAAAATACTTCCGTCCGCACCTCTTAAAAATCCCTCATCGGGAATAATCCCGAAAAGAATAATTATGAGTAAAACAGCAAAAGTAATAAGGCTATAGAGCAGTCCTTTTTTTTCAGCAGGAGAAAGCTTATCGATTTTTTCCTGCGGAACATCTCCTTTATACCTGCCAAGCCTCGGCTCCACAATTTTTTCCGTTACCCATGTGCCTGCAGCAGATATTATGAATGTGGAAACGACCATAAAATAATAGTTGGCAGTTGGATTAACGGTGTAAGCAGCATCAATTATCCTGGCAGCTTCTTCAGAAAGTCCTGCAAGTAAAGGATCAACTGTTCCTAATAATAAGTTTGCACTAAAACCGCCTGAAACTCCCGCAAATGCTGCAGCCATTCCTGCAAGTGGATGGCGTCCGACAGATAAAAATATTATTCCTGCCAAAGGAATTAATAATACGTAGCCAACATCACTCGCTGTGTTTGATAGAACACCAGATAAAACAATAATAAAAGTTAGCAGATGTTTTGGTGCAGATAAAACCAATAAGCGAATAACTGCGCCGATCAGTCCGCTGCTCTCTGCAATTCCTATCCCCAGCATGGCAACGAGTACGATTCCAAGTGGGGCAAAGCTTGTAAAATTTGTAACCATTTCAAGCAGGATTCTTCTTAGCCCCTCAACTGTAAGCAGGTTAACAGGTTTTATTATTTCTTTTGTGCCCGGATGAATTGCCTGCCAGTCAAATAGATCGGCAAGCCCCGAAAGAATTAAAACCGCAACTGCAAATATGGCAAACAGCGTTGCCGGATGAGGTAACGCATTTCCCGCTTTCTCAGTAAAATTTAAAAATTTATTAAATAGTGAATTCTTTATTGCTTTTTGATTTTCCATTTTGTTGATTTCTAATTATGAATTTTTTGGTTGTGTGAAATATAAGAAAAGAAAAAACAGTGATGGGCAATCGGTATTATTTTGTCGGGCAAAAAAGAACCGTTATCTCTGACGGTAAACTATGAAAATATAATTGACAATTATTTCATCATATTTAACAAGATGGGAGCCAACTGGCGGAATTGAACCGCCGACCTACTCATTACGAATGAGTTGCTCTACCAGCTGAGCTAAGTTGGCTTTACAAAAAACCAGGGAGTTAACCAGGAAAGAAAACTACCTTATTTTCTTTTTATGTCTGTTCTTCCTTAATCTTTTTTTCCGTTTATGCGTAGACATTTTATGGCGTTTTCTCTTTTTTCCACAGGACATGTATTTCTCCTATTTTAATATTTTAATGTGAATTCAATAAATCTTGTGCTCTTTTACCCGCATCAGAATTCGGGTTAATCTCTATTGCTTTTCTAAGCCATTCTTTGGAAATATCTAAATTACCAGCGTTCAAATTTACTACTCCTAAGTTAAGATGCCCAATCTGGTGAACAGGATTAAACTCAAGGGCTTTTTCCATCTCCTTAATTGCACTATCATGATCTGAAAGACTAAAATAACAAACTCCCATATCAATTCTTGCATCAGGATCTGAAGGATTAACATCCAGGTATTTTTTATAATTAATAATTGCTTTTTCAAACATACCATTATCCTGCTGCAAGTTTGCCAGCGTAAGCAACGAAGAAAGATCTGCAGGATTGTTAGCAACTATTTGTTCAAGATTATTAATTTCTGAAAGATTATTAAGGTTGATTCCAGAATTAGTGTTAGAAGGTGTATTATTTGTTTGCACCTCTGCTTTATCGAGCACCCCCGTAGTAAGTAAAATAATCACAACAAAAATTCCAACTGTGGATATTATCAGTAACAATTTTTTAGAATCAAACTCATTCTTTCCTTTAACATCTTTTTGATCACTTTGGTTTTTAATTTTGTTGTTTTTTACTTTCTTACGATTAACTTGTTTCGATGGTTTTTGATAAGGAGGTTTACTTTTATTATCAACTGTTATAGTCTTTTCCTTTTTAACTCCGTGCAGTTTAATTCCGCACCCATCACAATTTTTATTTTTTAATGGATTTTCTTCGCCGCAGTTACTACATACAATTATACTGGAAGTGTAAGTTTCAACTTTCTCTTCAGAAAATGAAGATTGAGTTACCTGTGTTCCACACTCAGGACAGAACTTCATCTCTCTTTCAAATTCATAACTACATTTAGAACACTGTCTTTGCATTAACTACCAGATCCTTTTTCTTTTTCCATCATTCCCTGGTTTACAAGTTCTTTAAAATCTTTAGAAAATTTGAAAGTTGGGACATAGTGTTCAGGGACAAAAACCTGTTCGCCGGTTTTAGGGTTTCTCGCCTGCCTGGCATTCTTTTTCTTAACGCGGTAACTTCCAAAACCGCGAATCTCTATCCCTCTTCCTTCTTTGAGAGCTTCAATAACGGTTTTGAAAAATCCTTCAATTATTGCCTCAGTTTCTAATTTAGTTAATCCGGTTCCGGCTGCAACTTTATCAACAATATCAGCCTTAGTCATAGTTTCACCTTTTCAAATTTTATTAAAATTTTAAAATGCTCTCAAAATTAGCTGGTAAAGTTATCAAACTTAAGCTGTAAAGTCAATAAAAAAAAGAGGTTACAGCTACTAATACTTACTTTTCTCCAGAAAGAATTGGATAAGGTTTTTTATTCAATCAATAATTTATTTATTTTCATTTCTCAAAGTGATAATTTTTCTCAGGATGACCTGAATTTGTTACTAAAATGGCTGGTTTTCCTATTTCTTGCCGATGGTACAAAATTTGGGATTCTAACTAAAACATAAGAATAAAGAATAGTGACATGGAACTCCCCGAAATAATTGGCTCTACAATATTACTTTTTTCAACCGTAATTATTTTACTGTTTACTTTTTCATATGTCATTTACAAACTAAAAAACCAAACACG
>CBEPPX010000290.1:0-3435 GCA_965511205.1 uncultured Ignavibacteriales bacterium
TTGCCCCATCAATCTTAAGTACTTCGCCATTACTTCCGCCTACATATAATCTGTTAGCAGGAACCTTTGAAACAGATAGCGCTGTTATGGGGCTGCCACCAGTTGTTGTATTAGTCATAGTCACCCAGTTATTAGCAGTAGATACGTCTGTACTTCTGGTAACTTTATCCATCGCTGCAAAATACATTATATCACTGTTGTTAATATCCAGCACGAACGGGTTTATAAATTCGAATGGACCACCAGTTGTGGGCATGATATCATCGGAAGCAGTGAGAACACCACTACTATATTTCTGCCGCTGAATACCACCTTCTTGAGACTCTAAATATATTGTGTATTCATTTGATGATGTTTTTCTAACTTCCGCATAAGCACCATCTCCACCTGCCGTCCAATCAACCCAATCGGTATTAAAATCGTCAGAAAAAGTTGTGTAATTTCCGTTATCCTGCATTCCGCCAGCTATAACCTTATCATTCGCAGTTACAGGCTCGATTCCTATAGCAACAAATTGAGATGTAATATATCCTCGACTTAAATCAAACCAGGTAACAGCGGTTTGCGTAGCATCATCTGTTCTGCTTACTCCACCGTCATGCCCTGAGTAAAGTACATTTGAATTCGGAGGATTTAAAAATACCATTGAGTGCTGATCCGGATGATGATTTTCATAACAATTTACATTGTTAATAGTGGCATATCCACCTATCCATCCTGAAGATGTAACTGGAGTGGAAAAGCCATCTGTTGACCTGTAAAGATTTGTTCCGCCAATAACTACAAAATTAGCATCATCGGGCTTTACTTTAATAACCATATCATATGAATCCTGTACATTCGTTCCTGAGACGAGGTTCGGATCCGGATCCGGAGGGGGCATATTTGCGGTTAAATTCGTCCAATTTGTTGTCGATGCATCGTATTTCCATAACTCGGTTTGCGTAGCTCCGGCTCCCGTAAAAGTCCAAAGATAAACTATATTCTCATTTGAAGGTGCAATTGCCATAACTATTCTTTGGTAATTAGTTAAACCGCCCGGTGTTATGTCAGTCCACGTAGCACCATCATCTGCTGATCTGGAAATACCTGCATCCTGATTAAAATCAGGTATCCCTGCATAAATAATTCCTGTGCTAGTAATTTGTACATCTGACATAGTGTTATCCGCAAGTGTACTTCTGACTATATTCCATGATGTTCCACCATCCTGGCTTCTCACCACTACATTGGTAGCCGCAGCAAATATGCTGCCTGTTGTTTTATTAACAGAGACGTTATTTACAAATTTAAACTCTGATAAAGTTTGTACGCTACTGTTTGAGGTTGACGGCAGTAAAGTCCAGGTCTCTCCATTGTCAATTGATTTAAAAACACCATCTCCCCATAATAAAGATCCTCCATTAAAATCAGTTCCCAGTGCCTCGCCTGTTCCAGCATACCAGGTATTTTCCTGACCGGGACGTGTATCCTGTGCTATACAGGTTACACTATGAATGAGACTGGGAGAAAGTTTATTTACCCAGGTAACTCCATTATCAATTGATTTAAAGATACCACCAGACGCGCCGCCGGCGATTATTGTTATGTTCGGTGCAGTTTGTGTTCTTACATCAATTCCAAGTGCGCGTGTTCTTCCACCCCTGTTTATCGGGCCGCGCATCGACCAGGTTGCTAAAGTTTCTTTATTTAATGAAAGAGATTCAACCGTTGGTAGATTTTTAGTGAATAGTAATTCTTTTCTCCTAATGTCCTCAGGTATTTTACCTGTAACAGGATCAGCAAGCATTCTTCGTTCATACTCCATTCGTGCAAATGGATCGCCCTTACTACCCACTTCTGCTTTGGCATAAAATGGAATTGTTACAGACTTTTTATTTCCGCTGTATATAAAAAACACCACAGCAGTAGAAATAAAAATGCCGACAATAAATAGTGTCAGATTTTTTCTGTTCATAATATAGTCCCTCTCTTATATGTTATTGAAATAATTTAATTCAGTTCGTAACCATTAATTTGGAATTTTGGGGCTGTTTCATCCACACTTATTATTGTAGACACAATAGCAGTAAATTCATCTCCTACTTTTAGTCCCGGATATTCTTCTTCCATATTAGGGAATAGTGCTTTTGTGCTCTTTTCAAGTGTAAATCGGAATTTTATTCTTATTTCCTTACCCATTACAAGCGGCGGAAATGCAGCACCATAACGAGCAAATGATACTTTGACTAATGCTATGCAGGGTGCTTTAGAGCAAGGATTGGTTGGATTAGAGTTGTTCGAAACAGGTTCAATTTCTGTAATCGTCCCAACAATTTTTGCAGTACCTGGTGAAATATCAGATTTACTTAATGTTTTGTTCTCCTTTGGTGAAGAGCAGTTCAAAAGTAGAATTGATAATGTTAAAGCCATTATGGCGAATAAGAATTTTGTAATACGCATAGTCCTCTCACATAAGGTTGATAAAAAGATAGCTGGTTGGATGATTTGGTGTTAAACCACTATTTGCTAATTGTCAACATATGTATAAATAATTATCAAAGCAATAGCCATGAGAAAAAATATGTTATCACCAATATTTTAATTGATATGGAAAATGATTCTCCCAAAATACAATTCAGCTTTAGGAAAAATTGAGCTAGCAATGAATAATATTTTTCAGATCGGATAAGAAATCAATGTTTTGGTATGCAGGACTATGGTTCAGCAATCAAATGGATAAACTTTTAGAATTCAGGCCGAAAAGTATTTGCTCTCAGTATTAAGTTTTAATTAGACTTTACTTTAAAAGATGATCAACCTCTTCCACTAAGTCAGGTCGAATGCGTGATAATCTTTTAAGTCCGGCAATAACATCTTTTTGCAGGTCCTCAAAATCCAGGTAATTTCCTCCACCCGGTGTGTATGAGATAAGTATTTTATGGTATTCTTCAGCCAGCTTTTTACTTCTTGCCATAATCTCACCCATTGCTTCAGGAGCTCCCCAACCTATTCCACCTGATTCCTCGGTCACACTAAGCATAAGCCGGCGCATAATATTTCGTGCAGATTCTATATCGTTCTCAGCAATTTTTGAAACAACTTCTCCCATAGCTATTACGGTATGTTCTTTTACAATTTTATTGGTACTGCAGAGAAAAGGGAAAAGTGCATTAACTAATTTTTTGGAAGGAAATTTATGAAGTTCCCCAAGGATTTTTTCAAAATCATCTTGTTGTAAAAATTCTAACACTTCATTTTTAAAGCGGTTCATTTTTTATCTCAAGCTGCCATAACCATTACAGTTGCTCTTCATCAAGCGCTTACCACTGCTGCTTCATTCTCTTCAACACTAAAAAGACCGATAACATATTTTTTTCCTCTTAATTTAGCTATTCCCCTTGATTCAATAATATATTTTTCATCCAATTCTTTATCATGTAATATACTTAACAG
>CBEPPX010000291.1:0-3435 GCA_965511205.1 uncultured Ignavibacteriales bacterium
ATCTCTTCAGAAAATTTCATTAAAATATTATTTAATAATAAAGTTTCATTGTAGAAATAAGGAGAAAGCAGTTTTGTGGGAAGATAAGTGAGATCTTTTTCAACTTACGGATGGTTAATTTAAAGTTACTGAATAATGGAAGTCCCCTTTAAAGGTACCACAAATATTTAAGCGAATAATATTAACGCACTCAATATTCGGTAAGACTAATCAACCAAAATGTAACAACTGCAATAATAGCAAAGATAACAATTCCAATAATCATAAAGCCCTCGATGATTTAAACCAATCAAAACTAAAAAATATTACAACTCTTTTAATTTGTTTTGATTGTTATTCTTATTTAAAAATTCCTGTTTTTAGATTGCCCTCTAAGATCAGAAATTTTAAATGTTTTGCATAACTGGTATTAATTTAGACAAATTAAATGCCAGTTATTTTCTTGTCAATATATGAAAATTTCATTGTAAACAAAATCTAAAATTTTCAGAATGATACACTTTTCGTGTATCCTGGATCACAATAGTATTAATTTACCTCAGAATTTTAACAATTATTACACTACGAACAATGTTTTAGTAAAGTTCGGATCCTAGTTCATAAATTCTTTTGGATATGTCTTCAAGTTATGTCCAAAATTGAGCTGTTCTTCCATACGGCACGACCAAACGAGTTTACCATTCCATACTGTAATATCAGGACAGCCATCACACATATTTTGTCTGCCATCTTCCAGAAAATCTACCGGCTGAATTATCATTATTGATTGATAATGCAACCGCTTGAAAATGTTTAATGGGTTTTTATAAAAATTAAAAAAGGTTTTTCTTAATTTTTTATCAAATGCTCCCATCAACAGCATCAACTTACCTTTCCTTGTATCTTTTGGTTTTGCATAAGCCAGGTATTTATCATAGAGAAGATGATTGAACATTTGAACTGTTTCAATTCCTTTTCTACCCATATAACCGTAGATTTTCTTCTTTGTACCAAGTCTTCCGGTTAACAGCCATTTAAAGGAATCAGGTTTTTCAGAGCCGTTAAGATAAGCGCACGGATCAAACTCAGGATTTTCAGTTCTAATAAGTTCAACTATTTCAGGAGCTTTAATATCCGTCCGGCTGGGAGGATCTTCATTATAAACCAATTCACTCATATCAATTTTTTTAGGACCAAGATAAAAATCAACCGTTTCATTATTAACTGCACGGTAAAGAATAAATACCATTACATGAACTATATCGATGTGCTCATGTGCCCATTTAACCATTGCAGGTATATACTTCATCGTATCTTCATACACTGTTGAATTAAAAGCGCAAGAAATATTACCCGCTTCAGCCAGCATTTTTGCATAATGTAATCTTAGTTCATTCAGTTCAATTTCATTTTTATCTTTCCATTGCGGTCTTCCTTGCTTGCTATCTACATGGAATGTAAAACCAAAAACTCCTGCTTTTTTCAATTCAGCTAAAAGTTCCTTTGTTAAAGCCAACCCGTTAGTATTTAGAATCGGCTTCATTCCTCTCTTTTTTACTTCCTTTACAATTTCTACTACATCCGGGTGGGTAAGCGGATCTCCCCCTGCAATCGATACTCCATCCGATTTTCTTAATTTTACAAAAACATCAAGCTCTTCTCTAACCTGTTCTAAAGATTTATGACCCTCTTTTTCATTTAAGCGGTAACATCCTTCGCAAAATAGGTTACACTTAGATGTAGGTTCAAGCCACGAAATTGAATTATCGGTAAGATTCCATGGCAGCCTGTAATATTCGAGATGATTGAGCTCAGTCATCTTCCCTCCTTTATTTATTTAAGATTTAATTAAGGGAACTGTTTTATATCTATTTGGGATTAAATATTTATATGTTAAATGTAGATTTTATTCTTTTCTAAATCAACATCATCTGGATGCAATAGATTGCTAAATAATAACTAATAGGGATGTTCAGCACCAAGTAATCTAAATTTTCTACGTTTTTCACATACCGAAAGAAAAGGGTTGAAGGTGAAATTCTGGTGGATGAGGCTCTTTCAAACGATTAGGCAAGATAAAATCGTTTGGAATATTTATAGAAGGCAGATATGGCACTAATTTTTTGTTCACTTTTTTTTATAATTAATACAGTTATTGCATCCCTCTCCATTTTTATTTACATTTAATTAAAAATTGAACTGAAGGATGTAAATGCGAGCAATCTTTCACATATTAACTCTTTTTGTCCTTCTAAACTTTTCTGCTAATTCACAAAATAATAAAGTAATTGTAATTTCTGCCGATTGTGCAATTCATCCTGCTTGTGCAGATTATATTCATACCGGGATTGAAAAAGCAATTGAGGAAAATGCAGAATGTTTAATAATAAAATTAAACACTCCCGGCGGCTTGCTAAAATCTACACGCGTTATTGTAACCGATCTTCTCGAGTCCCCAATCCCTGTTATCGTTTATGTCTCTCCATCCGGCTCCCAGGCGGCTTCTGCCGGTGTGTTCATTACTATGGCTGGGCATATTGCTGTTATGGCTCCGAGCACTAATATTGGCGCTGCTCATCCTGTTTCGCTGCAGGGAACTCAGGATTCAATAATGATGGAGAAAGCTACAAATGATGCCGCAGCATTCATTCGCACAATTAGTGAAAAAAGAAACAGGAATATTGAATGGGGTGAAGATGCTGTGCGTAAAAGTCTTTCTATTACCGAAACAGAAGCGCTTAATTTAAATGTTATTGATTTTATCGCAAAGGATTTAAATGAATTGCTTGAGAAAATTGACTGCGAAGAGGTTGAGCTTCCATCTGGTAAGAAAATTCTTAATACTAAAGATGCAGAAATTATACAACTTGATATGACTTTTGCACAAAAGATGTTAAGCATTTTAAGTGATCCAAACATTGCTTACATTTTTTTAATGTTGGGAATCTATGGATTATTTTTTGAGCTTTATAATCCCGGAGCTATTTTCCCCGGAGTTATTGGTGGAATCTGCTTAATATTTGCTTTTTATTCTATGCACACGCTTCCGGTAAACTATGCTGGATTGGCACTAATAATTTTTGCTATAATTCTTTTTGTACTTGAAATAAAAATAATAAGCCATGGAGTTCTTACGATTGGAGGTGTAATTTCCCTGGCACTTGGCTCTATGATGCTGATAGAAGAAGAATCTGTTTTAGAAGCAATGGAAATATCTATGGAATTAATAATTCTAGTGGTAGTCTTAACCGCTGCTTTTTTCCTCTTTGCAATTTCACTTGGGATAAAAGCTCAGAAGAGAAAGCCCACAACAGGGCAGGAGGGAATTGTTGGCGAAAGTGGAATCGCTTTTACTTCTCTTAACCCGCACGGAAAAGTTAAAGTTCATGGAGAAATCTGGATAGCTGAATCGACTAACATTAACGGGCTTTAGCAGAAGTATTGTAGTGTATTAAA
>CBEPPX010000292.1:0-3428 GCA_965511205.1 uncultured Ignavibacteriales bacterium
TATTAATGACGGCACTAACAACAATGCTGGGATTATTACCGCTGCTTATTGCATCCGGCACAGGAAGTGAGGTACAACGCCCTCTTGCTACTGTTGTAACCGGCGGATTATTCACGTCAACTATACTAACGTTGATTGTTATGCCTGCATTGTATAAATGGTTTCCAGTTAATATTGAGAGCGGAAAAGAAAATTAGTTATTTGCATCTGAATTAGTTGTATCGTTATATTAAAAAATAAAAGGAAGTTTAAATGAAACGAAGAGAGTTTATTATTAAATCAACACTAGCTGGGGCTGCACTATACTCACCAAAAATATTTTCATTTGGTGAGCAAAAAAAAGGAGCACTAGTTGGTAATCCATTACGCTTTCCGCCTGAACTTCAACCCGGAGAATCATTAATATTCAATTCTGCAGATGTAGAAGTATGGCCCGGAACAACAACTCAGGTTTTATCTTTAAATAATTCTTATCCTTGTCCTACTATCAGGATTCAGAAAGGAGAACAATTTTCAGTTCTATTTGAAAATCAATACACTGAGGAAGCGACTGTTCACTGGCATGGATTGTTAGTGCCAGAGTTAATGGATGGACAGCCAAAAGATGCTGTGCTGCCTGGAAATAATTATACTTATTCTTTCCCTGTTTTTCAAAGAGCCGGAACTTATTTCTATCACTCTCACGCACACCATCTTACTGCAAAGCACGTTTACAAGGGATATGCAGGATTTTTTATTGTAGAGGATGATGATGAGCTTCAATATGGTCTACCAACAGGTGAATATGATATTCCATTGTTAATCCAGGATAGGCACTCTGCCTACCAGCCACAATTTAATTATGCTCCTACAATGATGGATAGAATGTTGGGTTATCTTGGAGATCTGCCGTTAATAAATGGAACTCCCGAGGCATTCTTTGAAGTTCAAAAAACGCTTTACAGATTCAGATTGTTAAACGGATCGAATGCAAGGGTTTATAAAATTGCTTTTTCAGATAATTCCCCTTTTTGGGTTTTAGCAACTGATGGAGGATTGAAAGATGAAGTCATTCAAATGAATAGTGTTTTTCTCTCTCCAGGTGAAAGACTTGATATACTTTTTGATTTTTCTTCTTACGGTATTGGCAATTCTGTAACATTACAATCACAAACTTTTAGCGGAGTAGGGAATCAGGGAATTTTGATGGATTTACTTCGATTTGATATTGCTGGTAGTTTATCTTCTGGTGGTATTGTTCCACAAAATCTTCCACCCATTAATTATTATGATATTAATAATATAGCGCGAACCCGATCATTCACGTTAAGCCAGGGAATGATGGGAAGCGGTATGCACAGAATTAATGGATTAACCTACGATATAAACAGGATTGATGAGATAATTCCGTTTAATGAACTAGAGGAATGGAAATTTATTAATAACACAAATAATTATCATCCTATGCATGTTCACGGAGTGTTGTTCCAGGTTTATTCAAGAAATGGCAACACAAACCTTAATCCAAAGGATAAAGGCTGGAAGGATACGGTTCTTGTTAATCCTGTTGAAACTGTACAGGTGCTGGTCAAGTTTACAGATTATTCAGGGCAATATCTTCTGCACTGCCATAACTTAGAGCACGAAGATGATGGAATGATGTTAAACATTCAGATTAATTCACCCACAAAAATTGAAGATGAAAATTCATCTCCCGATTCATTTAAACTTTATCAAAATTATCCTAATCCCTTTAATCCTTCTACAACTATTAAATTTCAAATTTCAGCAGCAGTATTTGTAACTCTAAAGGTTTACAATGCCATTGGTAAGGAAGTTGCAACCTTGGTTAATGAAACTAAGCAAGCAGGAAGCTATAGTGTTTCGTTTGTAGCCAAAGGACTTCCAAGCGGAGTGTATCATTATCATTTAAAAGCAAGAGAATTTGCTGAAACAAAGAAAATGATATTTTTAAAGTAGTATTAATTTTTATTTGTAAATAATACACAATGAAAAAAACATTGATGTTTCTAAGTAAGGGTTTTGAAGATCTTGAAGTAGCTACTTTCATTGATGTTCTCGGTTGGACAACCGTAAGAGAATCCACAGAACCAATCGAACTTAAATTCTGTGCGTTCCACGATGAAGTTACAGGGAGGTTCGGCATAAAAATAAAAGTAGATTTGAACATCAACAAAGAAGAAATTAATTTTAATGAATTCGATGCTTTTATTTTACCGGGTGGATTCCATAGCCACGGCTTTGATGAAGCATATTCAGAAATATTGTACGAGATCGTTAGAGAATTCCACAAACATAAAAAACCAATTGCAACCTTATGCGTTGGTGTTCTTCCTGTTTCTGATGCAGGACTTTTGAAGGATAAAAAAGCAACCACCTACAACTTAAGCCGTTTTCATGATAATTCCGGCAGATTGAAAAAAGGTGGAGCAATCTACACAGCAGAAAAAATTGAGTTTGATAATAATATAATTAGCTGCGCAGGACCAGCTTATTCGCTTGATGTTGCATATAAATTAGTAGAACTGCTAACAGGTAAAGAAAATCTAAATGAAATTAAGAAATTGATGATTGCATAAAATAGTTGTCTTAAACTAGAATATTGTTATGAAAAATTATATGAATATTAAAAAAGATATAGATTACGTGGAGCACTGGAATGATGTTTATTCCAAAAGTGAAACTAACAAACTTGGATGGTATGAGGAATCACCGAAACCATCACTTGATTTAATTAAAAAGTGTAATCTAAAAAAGAATGTAGTTATTTTAGATGTTGGTTCGGGCGTAACAACTTTAATTGAAAAATTACTAGAGCAAGGTTACAACAATATAGTTGCAACAGATATTAGTAAGGTAGCACTGGATAAAGCAAAGGAAAGAGTCAAAGCAGAAGAAGCGAAATTGGTAAAATGGATTGTTGACGATATTACCAATCCTGAATATTTAATCCAGCCCGGTACAATAGACTTGTGGCATGATCGAACAGTACTTCATTTCTTAACAGAAGAAAATCAAAAAGACAGCTATCTTTCAACTCTCAAAGGACTTGTTAAGGTCGGGGGATTTGTTATTATCGCCGTCTTCTCACTTGAAGGTGCAAAAAAATGCAGTAGGCTGGATGTTGTAAATTACAATCATACAATGATATCAGAATTCTTAGGTGATGAATTTGATTTGCTGGAACATTTCCCTTATGTATACATTCAACCTTCCGGCGGTGAAAGACCTTATGTATATACATTATTTCGGAGAACGAAATATTAGTCTAACAAACCCCCCGCAAAATTTGTCCTTCACAAAATATACATAAAGCAAAAAACTAATATTCTCCTTAAATTTGAATATTAAATTTTCAACTGAACTCACCACGGAGAAATTTAAATGAAAGACACACCAATTAATTTTGAAGTCGTTTCAAAAGCAAT
>CBEPPX010000293.1:0-3426 GCA_965511205.1 uncultured Ignavibacteriales bacterium
GATCATCAATAACCTGCAGCGAACTGCTGTATCTTTCTTAGGAATTTTTACTTAATAATTTTTTTACAACTTTTATCAACTCGTCCGAATATTTATCTGACGGCGGGAATTTAAATTCTTCCTCAATCTGTGCTTTATAAATTTCAATTTCCTCAGTTGCTTTAAAAGGAAAGCTGTTATAAATTATTTTATATAAAAGTATTCCTAAAGAATATAGATCTACAGATTGATTATGTTTTTCCTTTTTTAATAGCTCTGGAGCAATATATTGGGCGGTACCAGTAATGCTGTAATCAGTTTCGGAAGGTGCATATACAGCAAGACCCATGTCAATCAATTTGATAATCGGTTTATCATCCTTTGAAGAAACCAGTATGTTTTCAGGCTTTAAATCATAATAAATATATTTTGATAAATGCATGTAGGATAATACCGAGCAAATCTGTTTTACTATTTCTTTTAATTTCAACTCATCTTTAATAAATGATGAGTTTAGTAATTCCTTTGATTCAAAATATTCTAAAGTAATAAAAGGAGAGCCGGTTGAAATATTTTCTTCATCATCAGTCTGTACTATTGTTCCAATTTCGTTTGCACGCAAAATATTTGGATGATCAAGTTTTTGAAGAGTGAAAAATTCATTTCTAAAATTTTCTTTCTCAGCTCTATCTGCTTCTGGGGGCAGTATTTTAATAGCAATTAACGAATCGGGAAATTCAATATCTCCACAAAGGTAAACCGAGCTTCTTCCTTCACCTATTTTTTTAACTATTTCGAATCGTTGGTTTATCATAAACTTTTTCTTGGATTAAAAACTTTGTTCAATCTTTTTCCCGCAGCATTAACAGAAAGCAGCGTTAAAATTAAACAGAGACCGGGAAATATAATCATCCACCATGCTTTCATTATGTATTCCTGCCCTGAGCTTATCATTGCTCCCCACGAAGGATAACTTGTTCCTGTTCCCAAACCTAAATAACTTAAAGCAGATTCTGCAAGTACCACATTGCTGAACTGTAAAACAAGGGTAACAATTACCGGTGCAATAATAACCGGCAAAATTTCTTTTAATAATAATTGTTTTTTACTTAACCCGATCAACCCGGCAGTTATTAAATAATCCTTTTGCTTAATAGCCAGAACTTCGCTCTTCACTATTTTGAATAAACTCATCCAGCTGGAAACACCAAGCACAACAATTACCGAAAGGAGTGAACTTCCGAATAAAGCAAGCACTAATATTACCAGATAAATTACAGGAAATGCCAGAAAAAGATCGGTTAACCTGCTGAGAACAATATCAATTATTCCTCCACGGTAACCAGCAATAAATCCTAATATGAGCCCTATAAATAAAGATAAAAAGACTGATCCTATTCCAACTAACAGCGAAATCCGGGAACCATAAACCAATCTTGCAAATATATCTCTTCCAAACTCATCTGTGCCGAGAAGAAATGTTTTTCCTGTGATAAAAGGTTTATCGTTTTTATAAACCACATTTTCTTTTGATAATTCTTTCTTTTTATTTTTCTGATAGTAATAAATTTTATCCGCAACCTTTATGCTGTCAATAAAAATAATACTTTCATCGTAAGATGGCCTTAGTACCTTGTTTTTTAATTGAAGAAAATCCTGCAAAGGAGAACTATCAACATTTTTTCCTGGTTTTAGAAAGAGCTGCTTAATGGGTGTAAGAGGTAACAGCAATTTTGTAACACTAAGGTTTTTTTGAAACTCGGGATTCTCATTAGCAACTAATGGTGCCATTAAAAAAACTGCTAGCAATAAAATGATAACAGCATAAGCAAAATTTAACTGTGTTGTAAGAAAAAGCATTTTTTTTCTGAAGATAAAAATTACAAGCGGTAAGACAATAAAAAGTTTTATTGAAAGGAGCCCGTCAATCAACCTGAAATCTAGGATATCGATAGCAGAACCAAAATCTAAAAAGAAAAACGCAGCATAGCTATACCATAAATGTATGAAATCAATCATGGCTTCAATCCTGAACGCAATTAATGCAATCCAGATAAGCAAAATCCAATGCCATATTCTAATCTTCATTTTTAGTTAACCAGTTCTTTTATCATTCTTTTATCAATTTTTATTTTAACCAGGTCTGCAACAAAGTTTGTTATAATCATTAAAGCTCCTGCAACAAAGGAGCAGCCAATGATAAGCGGGTAATCTCTTGCTAAAATTGAATCTATTGTAAGCCTGCCCATTCCTGGTAAACTAAAGATTACTTCAGTAATTAGCGCACCACCAAACAAAATGCCTAATTCAATTCCAGCGACTGAAATTAAAGGTCTTACCGCATTAGGTATAACATGCTTTCTTAATATTTCGCTCTCACTATTTCCATTTGCTCTAAGCTGCAAAATATATGTTTGATGATAAACTTCTTCTAAATTTTCTTTAAGATATTTATAGAAAAGTGCAATGCCTGCTAATGATAGTGTTACCAATGGCAGAATAAGATGACGTACTTTATCTATGAGGCGGGAGGTCAAAGAAAGCGAATCAGTATCAAGAGATGCCAACCCGGAAATTGGAAAAAGATTTAACTGTACTGAAAAGAAATAAATTAATAATACGCCAAGTACAAAAGCTGGGGTTGAATAAACTACTAAAGATATTCCTGAAATCGTTTTATCCAGAGCATGATTTTTTTTCTTAACAACCCAAATAGCAAGAAACAAACTTGATGCTATCTGAATTATAAAACTTATAGCTGCAAAAATTAATGTGAATTGTAAAAACTGCCAGATGACTGAAAGTACAGGCATATGATAGTTATAAGATGTACCAAGGTCTCCTTTAAAAAGATTACCTACAAAACTAAAATATTGCTCTGTTATTGGTTTATTTAGATTAAATGATTCGGAAATTTTTTTAGCAAGATCGGGACTAAACTCTGCCGAAATAAATTTTTGTGTTGGATCGCCAGGAGATAACCGTGTAATGATAAACAGGAAGCTTACCAGGAAAAATAAAGTAATTACCGAAGAGATAAATCTTTTTATTAGCGCTTTGCTAACTTCTTTATTCATACTCCTTTAACGTTTAATTTTTCATTCTCAGTAATAGGTTATACTACCACGTGGCGTAATATTAATGTTATCATTTTTTTACTATACACATAATTGTTAGGAAACCATTATAAATAAAGTTACCTGTTCATCATCATGAATAACCTGCTGAAATCTTTTATACATTTCCTATCTCTTTTCCTTCGCCTTCTGACCTTCCAATTCCTCCATAAATTCATCTAACAACGCGATCAGTGATTTTTGTATCGCCGTTATCTCAGGAATTTATAATAACAAAAAATAATAAAGTAATGGATTCTTTCAGTAGATTCATAGTAGAAGTTAATAAGAATACATGTAATAATTTTCTTATCAATTTATTATTTTGTTT
>CBEPPX010000294.1:0-3417 GCA_965511205.1 uncultured Ignavibacteriales bacterium
ACTCGGAGTTGCAAGAAAAGGAAATCTTTCATAGTAAGCTGGCTGAAAAGTTGTCAGGGAAGCTTCCATCATTTAGCAAGACGGAGTTGGCAAGACAGTATGAGCTGGGTAAAAACTTTGATATTTGTTACGATATTCTAATGTCTGAGCTTAATGATGTGGAAAAGCATTCATCTTTTTCCTATATGAAAAAAATTCTCGAATTCATGTTAAAAGTTCCTTTTAACCAATCACAAAACAACCAGGTTAAGTTTAAATTAAGTGATGTAAATTATAAATTAAGTGATTTCAAATCGGTATTAAAAATTATTCCAACCATAAAAATAGACAAGCTGGATACTCAATCAAAAATTGAATTATCTTTTATTAAGGGAAGTTCATTAATTGGTGCAGGTGAATTTGAGGCAGGTAAAGATTTTATTAATAAATTAATCCCAAATCTTGCTGATGGTACTTATAGGCATAAGCTGCTTACAGAACTGGCTTACGCAGATTTTGATCAGAATAAATTTACCGAAGCACTAATGCAATGCAAGAACATTTTAAGCCACAAAAATCTATCTGATGAACTAAAAGGTAAGTGTTATAATTTGCTGGGAATGTATGAAATATATCAGAATAATGATACTAAAGCTGCCTTGCAATGGTTTACAAAAGCAAAAGACTGTTACCAGAGGGCAAACCTGCCAAGACGCATTGCGGGAATGGAAGTAAATGTTGGTAATATTTATAATGTGCTGGGAGATTACATTAAGGCTGAAGAACATTGGTCAATAGCTTCGCAAATAAATAACTCTGTTGGAAACCTTGAGCAGGAGGGAATACTGCTTTTAAATATTGGAATGTTCCATCTTCATAGGCAAAAAATAGAGGAAGCGATTGCATCAGTTAATAAAGCATATAAAATATTTTTAAGCCTGGGAAATGAACTTAATGAAGGGCTTGCTTTATTGAATCTGGGTGAAATGCAAATGCTCGTTTGCGAATATCAGGATGCCTACGATTCCCTGGAACATTCTTCAAGAATTCTTAAAAAGCAAAATCATAGTGAAGAACTGGCAGAATTATATTTAATTCTGGGTAAGTTTTATTTCCGTATCGGAGATTCGGAAAATCTTGGCAAAGTTATAAAAGAACTATCGCAACTTTTGCAAGAAAATAAATTATCTGCAAAACATCATAATAATTTCAACTTCCTACAGGTTATAGAACAGATTAGTAATAATAATGATGTGAATATTGAACAACTAAAAAAAATAATTGACAATTACAATGGACAAGATGAACGGTCGTATTACACTGAGAGTGTCCTGCTACTCGTTGAACAACTTATTACTGCTGGTGATTATGAAACTTCTTTGGAAGAGATAAATAGTAAAGAACTGATTGAAATATGCAAACAAAATATTATATTCGAAGCAGAAAGAGAATATCTTTTAGGAAAAATTTCTCTTGGATATGGTTCGGATAAACTTTTGCCACCGATTGACTACTTTGAAAAAGCTTACAACTTAATTATAAATGAAAGTGTTACCGAGCTTACCTGGAAAATATTATGGGCACTTGCAGAAATTTACAGGCAGAGAGGTAATGTTGAGAAATCGAAAAACTATAGTAACTATGCAAAAGAATTAATTCAGTTTATTGCAGAGCATTTAAGTGCAACGGGATTACGAAGAATATACTTGCAGAAAAGTGAAAGAAAAGCAGTGCTTCAAAACTAGCTATTCATTATGGAGAGTTATATTACATGTCTGAAACCGAAATAAAAATAAGAGTCTTTTCTGATTCTCACGACCTGGTTTCAGTTACTTCGGCACTGAAGCAACTCGAACTAAAAGGATTTCCATTATCGATAGACTTTCCCAAAGAATTTATAATTGACGACAATGATATAATTGTTTTACAAATTGAATCGCTGGAATCTGCATTCCTTAAGAATGCGGTTACAGCCAGGAAAGAATTGTCTAACAGAATGATTGTAGTAATGCGCAACGTTGACGCTTTGCAGGTTACTTCATTATTGAAGCTTGGTTTTTTCGATATTTTTATTTTTCCGTACGAAGTTCTTAAGTTCACTTCTATTCTTGCCGAAATAATTTCAAATAAATATTACATTACAGAGCCACACCGTACCGGTACATTCGGAATGAGCAGGCAGGGACTCAAATCCATACAAGGCGAGTCTGATAAACTGCTTAGAGTAGTTATTCTGTCCAAAAAGGTATCTGAAAAAAGCAGTGCAAATATTTTAATACTTGGTGAAACCGGAACGGGAAAAGGTCTCTTTGCCAGAGCAATTCATAACAATGGAAAAACGAGCGATTTTCCTTTTATAGATATAATATGCACAGCCATTCCTGAAAACCTACTCGAATCCGAACTTTTCGGTTACGAAGCGGGAGCTTTTACAAGCGCGCGAACCAGGAAAGTTGGCTTGTTTGAACTTGCCGGGAAGGGAACACTCTTCCTTGATGAAATAGGTGATTTGAGTGTGAGCATTCAAACAAAGCTGCTACGCGCTATTGAAAAAAAAGTTATAAAAAGACTTGGAGGTGTTACAGATATTCCAATAAATGCGAGGATAATTTCTGCAACAAACAGGAACCTGGAAGAAATGGTGGAAAATAAATCATTCAGAAGAGATCTTTTTCATCGGCTTAATGTTGTCTCAATTGAAATTCCACCGCTCCGGGAAAGAGGAGAGGATATAATTTTGCTGGCTAATCATTTTATTGCAGAATTTAATAAGCAATTTGATAAATCAACAAAAAAATTAGATAAGGATGTTCAGCATTTTATGCTTGGGTATCCCTGGCCTGGAAATGTTAGAGAGCTTAGGAATGCAATAGAAAGAGCAATACTACTTTCTGATGATGTAAAACTACAACTCAAGGATTTTTCGAACCTGATTAAAAACGTAGATATAGACTCGAATGAAATTTTAGAAACTACGAATGCCTCTTCTCATATAATAAAGATGGAGGTTAATTATGGTTCGACCGATTTGAAGAAAGTTGAAAAACATTATGCGCATGAAGTCTTAAAGAAACTTGGAGGAAACAAAACTCAAACAGCAAGAATACTAGGTATTTCCAGACCAAAATTGGATACTCTTCTCAGATAGTATAATTTTCCGGAATTTAAGAAACCTTTGATTTCAGTCCATTTTCGACACTTCCAATCTTAATCAGCGCCACAAAATACTGTAATATATTTTTACAAATAGCCTATATTTCATTTACTAACAGGTAATAATTACTCATATTTATTCTCTTTAGAGATCATTTTTAAGCATTTTCGTGAATAATTGCCATGGCATAAACATTGGAATTAAAGTTGGCTAACTATGGGCTGCGTGCGTGCAGTTGAGGGTGAGGTGTACTCGCAGTTCTAATAGTATAATCTTTCACTTAA
>CBEPPX010000295.1:0-3414 GCA_965511205.1 uncultured Ignavibacteriales bacterium
CAATGCAGTTTACCATTAGCTTTGACAAAGTTTTTTCTTTTTATAAAAAATATGCAGACAACTCAAATGAAAATCATCCTTACCATAATTCTGCAAAGAAAATGGTTGACGAGATTCAAAAGTTTCCGGAATTGGTAGAAGGTTTTTCTGATTTTTCATTGTTGGAAAAATACAAGGATCAAATAGATTTAATTCTAAATCCTTTATTCCCGGAAGCGCTGTTATCAAATGAGATAAAAGCAGCAAGTATTCCTTTTTCTTTCACCTCTTTTAAATTTACCACCCGCTTTGAGAATATCTTAAAAGATGCCGGGGAAGATTATATATTGAAGGCCCGAAATTTTGAAGACGACCTCTTCTACATAGCTGCGTGTACCTGGATTTTAGCAGTGGTTCATAACTATTATATAGATTTAAAAAGACCATTCTTTTTTGATATCCCCGATAAAAATGGTGAGATGAGGATCTTCAAGGCTGCTTTTAATGCTGATATGGGAGAAGTTATTCCCACCGAAGATGCGCCTAATATTACGGATGAAGATATAAAAATATTACTAGACAGTTTTGATAATATTGATATTTGGAAAGAGAAGTTCCCGCCCAATAGTTATATTTTTAAGGGTTTTGGAATTATAAACCTTTTTGATGTAACTGCTGATGAAACAATTTCTGCAATAAATACTAATCTGTTGCGAAGTGATGAAAACCTGCTTAAAGATTTACGCATTAATTTAGCAAAGTTTTATAACATCAAAGATCTCATGCTGGGTTTTTCTATATTTGAGACGTCATCGGAAAGTTTGGAATTAGCCAAAATAAAAAAATCAGAAAGCTTGATTCTAGGTGGTGAAACGGAGATCACTTGTGATAATTTTTTCTGCGGCTATATTTTGGATAAGGTTTTTAGAAAGCAAGAATCTATTGCCATATCAGATGTTGAAAAATATGGTAAACTTTCTAATCAAAATCCTTTTTATAAAAATTTAAAATCAAAAGGAATTGGAAGTATTTTAATAATACCAATTAAACAAACAAATAATAAAGACTTAGCAATTATAGAAATAGCCTCACCAAGACCTTTTGAATTAAACTCAATTAACGAGCATAAATTTAAAGATATAATTCCTGTTTTTGAATCTGCGGTTGAAAGAGCATCAAAGGAGCATCAAAACATTTTAGAAGCAACAATTCAAGAGTATTACACATCCATACATTCTTCTGTAAAATGGCGTTTTTATGAAGCCGCTGAAAAATATCACAAAGCCGTCTATGAAAAGCAAGACAATATTAAATTAGATGAAATTGTTTTTGAAGAGGTATTTCCCCTATTTGGCCAATCGGATATAAAAGGTTCTTCAACAGCTAGAAATCAGGCGATTAAGGAAGACTTAACGACTCAACTAACTATGGCAGTAAATGTCTTAAAAGAAGCTCAGCGAAATGAACAACTTCCGATTTATGATGAATTAATGTTCAGGATAAAAGAATATTTGGACAATATAGAAATAGGCTTAAAGTCTGGCGATGAGGTGGGGATTTTAAGCTTTTTAAAAAGTGAAATTTATCCCGTTTTTAACCATGTAGAGCAGATTAATAAAGGGTTATCAAAAAAGATAACGGAGTATAAAAATAGATTAGATCCTGATTTGCAGGTTATTTATGAAAAACGTAAAGAATACGAAAATGGCGTTACCCTGTTAAATGATAAGCTAGCTAAGTTTCTCGATGAAAAACAAGAAGAAGCCCAGGCAATGTTTCCTCATTATTATGAAAGATATAAAACGGATGGTGTTGAGTTTAACATGTACATCGGGCAATCTTTAGTAAAAGACAAAAAGTTTGAAAACTTATATTTATATAATCTCAGATTATGGCAATTACAGGTAATGTATGAAATGGAAAATGTTGCCTATGCTGCCCGGGAGGAGATGGAGCATGAGCTTCGGGTTGCCTCTTTAATATTGGTTCACAGCAATCCTCTGGCAATTAAGTTTAGAATGGACGAAAAACAATTTGATGTTGATGGAGCTTATAATATACGATATGAAATAATTAAAAAGCGAATTGACAAAGCACATATAAAGGGCACAGATGAGCGGATTACTGTTTCTGGAAAAATTGTTATAATTTACTCACAAGACAAAGATGCCCTGGAATATTTAAAATACATTAAATATATGCAGTCTAAACAATTTTTTGGCAAGGTTGAAAAATTGGAATTAGAAGACTTGCAAGGAGTTTCAGGTTTAAAAGCACTTCGTGTGGAAGTTCTATATAAAGAAGATTTTAATGAAAAATCTTCTTTAACCATAAATACGTTAGTGCAAGAAATACTCGCCCGAGATTAGGTTAAAATCACTAAACAAAAACCGGGTATTATACCCATTTTGAAATGCTAACTTATTATGCAGATTTAACTTACTCCACTGAGGAAACCTTCCCGGTGTGGAAGGCGCACCGTGAAAATTAAATAAGTTAATCCTGTACTATTTAATCAATTTTAGTAAAAGTTATTGATCCCAATGGAGCGACCACATTATTAAGCGCAAGGGGAGGAGTTGTGATATTATCAATTGGCAAGGGTGGAAGGGTAGGGAAGTCGGGAGATAAAAAGGTTGAACCATCATCAGTCCCTGCATCATAAATATCAACGGTAATAGTCTTACTTGCAACCCAATCATTATTTTCAATTAAAGTGATATTACTTACCGCTATAAACCAATCGGGGCTAGGGGCTAGCATTGAAACCACACTTACGAGTGAGTGCGTTGAGGTAATATCAAATTCCAGGCTAACATTTCCGGGGGAAGAATTTATTCCTGCTCCACTTATTAAAACATCGCCAGTTCCGATTGAAATAAACGATTGAATTTCAGTGTCCAAAGGATTTTTACCACCCGTTTCAGCCATATTTTTAATTCCATCTGAAGCAAGCTCACCTTTAGAAAAAAGCATTACGCTGCTGTTATGAGTCATTCCAATTAATCCTGAAAAATGAGCAGTTGGAGGAAATTCAGTTGGGTGAGTTTGTGCACTCCAGGTTGCATTAAATGTTAACCTGTAACGTGCGTTAGCATCAGGTTCTTGCGGAGTTATCGTGTTATTATTCTTAGAACATCCAATTAAAAGAACCAGAAATAAAAGAGCTAGACTAAATGCTTTCATTTTCAAAAATCTCTCCGTTTATCGTTTGTAATTCGTAATAAATATAAATCAAAATCATCACAAAACAATCACAGTAATATTTCAGGGAATTAAAAATGATTTATACTTTGGAGAAGTTATAAATAATAAAGAACCGAAAGGGCACTAATAAATATTAATGATAAGATAGCGAAGAATTAGATCTAAAAATAAAGCTATTGAGAACTAATGTTTTAAATATACACTCATTATAACCGAGTTTATTTTTTG
>CBEPPX010000296.1:0-3405 GCA_965511205.1 uncultured Ignavibacteriales bacterium
TGGCATCATCAACACCGGAAAGGTTCATCAATGAATCGAATTTAAATTCTTCACTATCTAAAAGGAAGTTGCAAATCTTATCAATCTCAAGAGGATTAGCTTCAATAAACGGTTCAACCGGTTTATCGGCAATCAATTCTGTAACCGAATCAGGAAACTTTTCTTTTAGGATGTTAAATATTTCTTCTGCAGTTTTCATACGTTCTTATCACCAAAAGATTCATTTCTAATTTTTTCCTGAAGCTTTAAGAGTCCTTCCAGCAGTGCTTCCGGGCGAGGCGGGCAGCCGGGTACAAATACATCCACAGGTATAACCCTGTCAACACCATTTAAAACATGATAACCGTGCTCCCAGTAAGGTCCACCGCAATTTGAGCAGCTACCCATAGAAATAACATACTTTGGATCCGGCATCTGTTCGTATAATCTTTTAATCCTGATAGCCATTTTAAGAGTAACCGTACCGGAAATTATTATAACATCAGATTGGCGAGGGGATGGACGGGGAATAACACCGAAGCGGTCAAAATCATAATGTGATGCAGAAGTTGCCATCATTTCAATTGCACAGCATGCTAAACCGAAACCAACCTGCCACAGCGATGAAAGACGTGCCCAGTTAAATAAGTCTTCAACTTTAGTAATTATAATATTATCGTCTGTAAAATGCTGATCTGATAAATTCATATATTCTCTAATTAACCAGGGTTAAACTTTCTTTCTCTTGCTTGGGGGGAGGCGATTTTGTAATTACCGGTTCCTTGATTTTTGGGCGTACCCACTCAAGATCCCCTTTTCTCCATTCGTAAGCCATTCCTAATCCTAACAGAATTAAGAATATTGCACCAACCAGGTAACCGATAAATCCAAAATTCTTGTATACCAGTGCCCAGGGAATTAGAAGGACAACTTCCACATCAAAAATTAAGAAGATAAGGGCTACTACATAAAACCTAATATTGAATTTAACCCAGGGAGAACCCTCAGGGTTTTCGCCACACTCGTAAGTGGTTAACTTTTCACGAGTCGGGCGGGCAGGTCTGATGAACTTTGCTACAACAAGCGCAACGATCACAAAAAGAGCTGCAGTTAGAATAAAGACGAATACTTTACCGAATTCTGTAAGCATAATTTCAAAAAATATTGCGTGAAAATTAACACTACTAAAAAGTAATGTCAAGAAAAGTTAAAAGTTTATATGAAAAATTGTTAATATGAAGTAAAGTTGGGTAGTCCAAAAGTCGCGGGTCAGTAAACTTCGCACAATTATTAATAGCAGGGGACTAAGCAGGAAAACATAATCTAAATAATATATTTAATATTCTCTTGCATTTGGAGATAAGTTGGGAGATGGCTCATAAACCCAGATAGTGCCTTCAATCAATTTCAAATTGATTATCAAATTGATATCTTATATATTTTAACTTCAAAAAACGAGTGATGTTAATGTATTACCCAAATGTGATATTTACTCATTCATTCCTGAAAAATTCTTTTTTTAAACTATTATTTATTTAAGATAAGTTTGTAATGTAGATAAAGTGGATTTATCAAAACAATATATTATCCAGAGTTTAACTGCTGCTTCTAATAATTTGAGGTTAAACTCACAGCAGATTGAAGTTGTTGCACTGCTTCGTGAGGCAATTCAACATTCTGATGATATTGCAAACGATATATTGGAGATGAAAAAAATTACACAGCTCTCTACTTTTGCCATCCGTCTTAATGAAATACATAATTTCCTTACGCAGGGTAAAGTTGATTTTTTTAAAATCTCTGAAAAATTCAAAGAGCACAGTCAGTATCTTATTAGAGATCTTAACCACTTACTGGAAACAGTAAATCCCGATTCTTTAAAAGCTGCGCTTAAAGTTTTGAAACGAGAAACTGAGGAAGAGGTACAAGAGGAAAAAGAAATTGATGTTGATTTATCTAAAAGAGAAGCTGATCCGGAGGACCTTGTTATAAAGGAGAGTGAAACTCTTAAAGCAGAATTCATTATGGAAGATGATAGTGATGAAGAGGAAGCTGATCATAATTTTGAAGAGACAATACTTGCACCAATCAAATCGGTTGATGTGTTGCTTGGAAACATTGCGCTTGGCAAAATAAATAATGAAGAGATCATAAAGTACGCAAATGTAATGAACAGGAATGCATCACTTTCTGAAAAGATTGGTTTTGATATAATCGCAAATATGCACAGCACAATTTCCATGGCATTACAATTTATTAAGACTGGAAACCTTCGGTCTTCCACAATAGTGGTTGAAGAAATACGTGCGTGCCTTATAGTTATAGTTGCAATTATAAAAGGGAAAGAAGTGGATATTACAAATTATCTTAAAAAAGCTGAAGGTTTTGGAAAAAAAATTCAATTAATTAGTAAAGAAAGCGTTAGGTAAATGAAACTATATGCAGTTATTATGGCAGGAGGCGTTGGTTCCAGGTTTTGGCCAAGGAGTAAAATGAAAACTCCCAAGCAGTTAATCAAGATCTTCGGCGAAAACACAATGATACAGGATACAGTGGAAAGGTTAAAAGGATTAGTTGAGCCGGAAAATATTATTATAATTACAAATAAAATTCAAAAACAGGAGATACAGGAACAACTTCCTTCTATTCCCGTAGAAAATATTATTGAAGAACCTTTTGGTAGAAACACAGCTGCCTGTGTTGGGCTGGCTGCTGTAATTGTTCAAAGCAAGAACGAAGATGCTGTAACTTTGGTGCTTCCTGCAGATCATATTATAAGAGAAACAGAGGAGTTCCATCAAACATTATTAAGAGCTGCAGACTATGCAAATGAATCGAAAGGACTTGTAACTATCGGTATAACCCCTTCGCAGCCGGAAACCGGCTACGGTTATATTCAGATTGATGAAACGAAAGTAAAGGATAACTTTTATAAAGTTTATACATTTGCAGAAAAACCAAACTATGCAACTGCGGTACGATTTGTAAAAAGCGGCGACTTTTTCTGGAACAGCGGAATGTTTATTTGGCGGACAGATGCTATCCTGAATGAAATTAAAGAATATATGCCTGAACTTTTTGAAGGTTTGCAGATTATTAAAAAAGATATTAGAACACCAAAATTTGATGAAACTCTTAGCAATGTTTACGGGCAGCTAAAAAAGATCTCTATTGATTACGGTGTGATGGAACATTCTAAAAATGTTTTTCTTGTTAAAGGTAATTTTACCTGGAGCGATGTTGGAAGCTGGGAAGCAGTTTACCAGCTAAGTGAAAAAGATGAGGATGGGAATGTTAAAGTTGGAAAATCTTATACAGAAAATGTAAATGAATCTTATATTTATTCACCGGATAAATTTACTGCGGTTATTGGCGTGGATAACCTAATAGTAATTAATAGTAAAGATTCCTTGCTTATTTGCAGAA
>CBEPPX010000297.1:0-3380 GCA_965511205.1 uncultured Ignavibacteriales bacterium
GGAATTTTAATTACCTTTTGTGCAGTTGGTATCCAGTTCCAAACTTCTTTTTTACGTTTAAGAGTAACGCTGCCTTTATCTCTTGCCGGTTCAGTTATGTAAATTATTGCATAATCCGGTTCGAGTGCCCACATCTTCATTCCAACAGTACGGCTCCAATCTGTTTTAATAATTGTCATAGATACTTCCGCAAAACTGCTTTTGGATTTTATCAACTCATCTGATTTTACAATTATCTCTTTAGCATCCTGTGCAGTCATAATAGATGTAAGAAATATAACAAGAGTTAATATTGAAAATATTTTTTTCACTTTTTGTTTGGTCATCTTTTAATTCTTTCAATTATTTTATGACATAAATGGTATTCAGAATTATTATAACGTTTTAACTTCATCTATAATTTGTCTTTATTTTCTAAAAAGAAATCCTTTAAATGATGTTTTCCATAACTTGGAGCAACTAAATCCATTGCAAGAACAGTCATAAAAAATTCTAAGGAACCATAGGTTTTTACAGGCGTAAAAATTCTTAGCATTGCTAAAAGAAAATTTCTTATCCAAATTGGAATCCGTGAGATCTTTATTTTTTTATTTTGAGATTTAAACGCAATTGTTAAAATCTCATTGTGTGTTAGTATATCAGGACCTCCAACATTTATTTCTTTTTCATCACCAGCAGCAGCGTTAACGCAAATTTTTGCTAAATCTTCACCATGAATAGGATTTATTTTATTCTTGCCGGAACCAAATACATAACCTCTTCCTTTTTTAGCCATTTGCAAATATTCCAGCATATCTGAAAAAAATCCGTTGGGGTTAACAATTGAATAATATAATCCGGACTGTTTCAATTTCTCTTCAAATTTTACTTTAGCCTGAATACCCTTTAAATTTTTCATATTTTCTGCATTGAATACCGATACAAAAATAAATTTTTGAACTCCTTCTTTCTTAGCTTCTTCCAGAAGATTCATGTTTCCTTGATAGTCAACATCCATATATGTTAAACCATCTTTTTGTTTTGTAATTCCAACGGATGAAAACACAATATCTATATCTTTGCATATCCCTGCTAACGAATTTGAGTCGGTTATTTCGCCTATAAATTTCTCATCAATATATTCATTAAGTTTTTCAAGCTTTTTTTCATTTCTTGCCAAACCACGCACCCAAAATCCTTGCTTCTTAAACTCCTTAACTACGTAACGGCCAAGATAACCGGTTGTACCAGCAATTAGTGCACGTTTCATTTTTTACTTTCTTTTAATTGATGAACGATCACTTTTTATATATTTATTTAAAAGTGCTTCCTTAATTTTTTTAACCGGGAATAAATCTTCAGCAACCATAAAATTAAGTACAAGCCCGTCGAAGAAAGTTCCAAGCAGGAATGCTTCCAATTCAGGATTTTTTACTTTTAATTTCCTAAAGAGTGAAGCTAATTCTCCAACAAACTCATCTCTGAATTGCAGCATTTTCTTTTCAAATTTTTTCTGAATTTCAGGATGAACAAGCAAAGCAAGGTAGAGCTGCCAATAAGTAATGTTCGAATAAAGATTATCCAAAACCGAATCAACAAAATCTTCGAGCTGCTTTTCAGGATCAACATTTCTTTGAGCTTTAAATTCAAGCTCTGCAAGTGAGTTGAAACCTTGCTGGATTATTTCATCAAGAAGTTTCTCTTTGCTGGCAAAGTAGTTATACATCAAACCCTTCGAAATTTTTGCCTTTTGAGCAATTTTAGAAATTGATGTTGCGTGATATCCGTTTTTAGCAAATAGTTCAAGCGCTACTTTGAGAATCTTCTCCTTTCTTGTTTCCCTGATATCCTGGAATTGTTGTTTTGTTCTTGGTGACATATTTTTTGACTGAACGTTTGTTCAAAACATAATACATAATATTCATGAAATCAATACTTATTTGATAAAAGATTCGATGACGTTGATCTATATCACAAATTGCGGTAGTAAAATAGGGTCAGTTTTTAGCTGCTTTAATAAAAAGATCTTTCGAGGTATCTTCTTTAAATTCATTTTTGTTCGCATCTGAATATAGCTTTATAGACTTAAAACCAGCTTCAAGGAGTGAATTATTGAAATCTTTGGCTGAATAAGGATAAACTGAAGTTGTAATCAGATTATTTTCTTTTGGATTAGCTTTGGAAAATTTAAGAATATTGAATTTTATTTCATCATTAATAAAATCATAAAAACGGATGAAGAAATGCTCTTCACTCTCTGTAATGTTCACAATTCGCTTATTTTCTTTAATTATTAATTTATAATTAAGAACCTGTATGAAAAGACTTCCCTGCTCTTTTAATAAATCGTAACATTTTTTAACTGATGGTTGAAATGATTCTTTTTCAATATTTGCAAATGTATTTCCAATCGAAATTACTATATCGAATTTTCCATTAAAGTCATCAGGAATTTGTGAAGCACCAAATTGATAGGAATTTAAATCTAACCCTCTCTTATTAGCATTCAATTTTGCCTTATCCAACATTTGAGCGGAAGGATCAAAAGATTTTACGTTGTATCCCATCTCAGCAAGAGCAATTGAATCGCTTCCTGTACCGCATCCTATATCTGCAATAGTTTTGTGATTATCCCTCAAAATATTTTTGAATAATTTCTTTTTTAGCTCTACTGCTTTCTCAAACGGAATCATTGAATCGTATTGAACTGAAAGCTCATCAAAAAAATCCTGATTGCTTAACATTTAATTCCTTTCTGGTGCTTGATAGTTCCGTTAATTAAATATAATTTTTTAGTTAAATAAAATAATTATTAACGTATCACTAAAACAAAGGAAAAAGTATGTCCGGTCATTTAATTGCTCACGTAGAAATACCAACAACTGATTTGGAAAAGACAAGTTTATTTCTTGAAAAAGTGTTTGGCTGGGAATTCAAAGCATTTGGAAAAGGTTACTTGCTTTTTAATAATCATAAAGGAATAATGGTTGGACTGCGAAACGTTGATAGCGTTGTTGCAGGTGATACAACAGTTTTCCACATTAACATAACCAATTTAGAAGAGGTGTTAATAAAAGCAAAAGAAAACGGCGGGAAAGTTAAAAGGGAGAAAACAGTAATCCCGGCAATGGGTTGGTATGCATTAATTACCGATCCAGATGGAAGTACAATCGGATTGTATCAGAAAAATTAATTGGTAAGGTTTACCGTCATTCTGAACAAGCATTAGCGATGTGAAGAATCTTTACAGAAAATTTAATCAATAGATTCTTCGCTGCGCTCAGAATGACAGCACTAAACAATAATTACTTTGTTTCTTCAATTCTATAAGTGTGGTTAAGCTCCATTGCTTTTTTAAACATTGCAGTTACTCCGCAATATATAGTTTGCGAGAGTTCGAT
>CBEPPX010000298.1:0-3379 GCA_965511205.1 uncultured Ignavibacteriales bacterium
ACATTCCAAAGTACGGAATGGAACAGGTTAAGAAGGAACTTGTTTGGGATAGGAAAACCTCAATAGAACTGGTTAGAAGTTAATACCCGCTTTTCATTAATCCCCACACCTACATTAACAAAAACATTTATTTCCCAGTAAGAATTTTATTACTGAAGATTTAAAATTATAATAGTTATTTTTGCAACAGAGCTCTTTTTTATAAATGAAGTGCCTGTAATATCCGAAAATCTTAAACCTACTTTGTTACAAAAAATTTAAACTATTGTTTAATCTTTTTAAGCAGCAAGGAATTAAACAACAATTTAAATGAAACATTTGTTGATCCTCTAAATTGAGGGCTAAATCCAAAAAGTACGAGCTGTCCGTTCCCTTTTTTAATCCATACAGCAGCGGTTTTATTCTTTAATTTTTGCTCATTTTCAGCATAACCGCTTAACAAAATATCTTCTTTGGGAAAGGTGGCAATTACTCTTCTATCCATATCAAACCGCGGGAGAGATGTTGTAAACACAGGTTTCCCTCTAAAGAATACACCTATCTCTTCTTCCATTCCATATGTAACAGGATTTTCAGGAGTTAGTTTAATATTAACAAGCGAACCAGCAACATATAAACCATCCTCCTTTAACTTTTTTGAACCATCACGTACTGGCAGTTGAAAATCTTCTTTATCATCTTCCCCATGCTTAATTGAAAGCGGACCCATGAAAAGATCTGTTGAATTTCCCCACGAAATTATTATCCCCCCTTTATCAAGAAAGCTCATTAAGTTATTAAATCCTTCAGTTCCTATGCCTTTTGTAAATTCCGGCGGATAACTTGTAGCATAGTAAGTATCCCCCGATTTATATTTTCCTTCCATCAAAATCGATTTGTCTTCATTAGGAAACAGAACCACATCATAATTTTTTACGAAATCCGTTTTCTCAAAATCGCCCGGCTTAATGACTGTGTATGGAATGTAATATGTATCAAAAATAAATCGGGTCCATCCCGCATCCATATCATGAAAGTTAGATTCTACAAGAGCAATGCGCGGCATTTCAAGTTTTTCCATATCAAAGCTTGAATAATCATGCAGATATATGGGATCAACATTTAACTTACCAACTAGATTGTTCGCTGCCTCTCTATCATTTGTTTCTAATGATATAAGAAAGCTTCCTGCAGGTATTACTTCTTCGTTAACTTCAACCTGTTCAGTTAGCCGTTCTACGTTTAATCCATTAGCGATTCCTATAAATGCTGCTTTATAACTTTCGTTGTTATTCGCACTAAAAAGGAAAGCTGCAGGATCAAATCCCGGTTCCATTTTTATTGTAAACGGAGTTGTTATTTTTTTCAAATCAGATAAAGGGATTGTTACTTTCTCATTTATTTCCACAGCCGTAACTCCCCTATGAAGAGGGAGTGACCAGGAGGTTATATCGTAAGGTTTTATTATTTCACCATTGGGAGTGTAATGGCGCACCGGGTATTTTTGCTTTTCCATAACTTCTTTAATAAAAGGGCGGAATGGCTGTGCCAGCGGAATTACAACATCGCCATCGCCAAAAACACGATCATTTATTTCAACATTATTTTTTAGAAAATAAACTTCCACACCATGTTCATCGAGAAGATTTACCAATTCAATAAATTCACTTTTATCATGCTGCTGTTTTGGTAAAATGTAATAATAAGGTGCTTTTGTTTTACCTCTTTCAACTTCCTTTTTGCAAAGATCATTTCTGTACTTTAGTATTTCCTGCCTGTTCGCAGCTGCAGTTTCAAGAATTGAAATGGTTGAGACTATTTCATATTCAACAATATCACTCAATCGCCACCAACCCCCTGGCCAGGGCTCTGGCATGTTTATGCTTATCTCGTATTCTGAAAGACCTTTACCGCGGACAATTAATTCATTCGGTTCAACATAAATTGGTGTAGCATATTTTGAGGATGCGGCTTCCGTTAAGAATCCAATAACGTTTTTCCATATACAAGTTTGTGTTGAGCCGGGCCAATAATCATCAAAAAGATAGTGCTGCGATACACCTTTTAAACCTGCCCCAGTCATATCTGTAATTAAGTTTGATCCAAATATTCCAACCCAATTCCATATTCCTGCATCAATATTTTCTGCAATGGGATCGTGCGGAGGAGGAACGAAATAACGCGGACCCGTAGAACCCATTTGATGCTTTTCAACCATTACCTGCGGAAACCAATCCTGGTTGTATATGCGGGCAATTGCCTTCGTATCTTCCTGGGTAAGTGTAACAAAATCGCGATTGTTATCATGCCCAACATACTTATGGTAAACTCCGGGCATAGAACTGCCATCATACTTGGTATCTTTATATTTTTTGTAGTGCTCAATAATCATATCCATACCATCCGGATTATGGCACGGTACCATTATATAAACAGAATTTTTTAAGAAGTCTGTTTTTTCCGGTTCGTTTGTTGTTGCAAGATCGTAAGCTATTAAAGCGGCTGCCTGGCTTGGTCCAACTTCGCCGGAATGCATTGAAAGAGTACCTAGCACAAACACTTTACCTTCAGCAAAATATTTTTCTCTAATTTCTTCAGTTAAATTGGGGTTAAGTGCTAGTTCCCTGTTAATATTTTGCAGCTCATTTAAGTTGGAAACATTTTCTGCGGAAGAAATAAAAGCAATATACATGGGTCTTTCCAATGGTGTTTTACCTATTTCAACCATTTTCAAACGGGGCGATGCTTCATCAAGAATTTGAAGATAGGAGATAAGTTCTTCATAAGTAAACAGCCTCCCGTCCTCACCGGGTGTAAAGCCGAAGAACTCTTTAGGAGTTTTGATACTGTTTGTGGATTGTGCCAGCAAGTTAACGGTAAGTAAAAAAATGATGGTTGAGATATAAACTAGCTTTAATTTAAAGTTGAACATTTATCACTCCGAATTTGAATTATTATCTGTTAGTATAAAATTAGCTAATTCAGGTGGGAATATCAGTTATTGAAAGAGAATAACTCCTGCGTCACTTGTCTTTGTTTGCTAGGAACCTTAAGATTCAGTTGTAATCTTTAGTTCTCCCCCGCTAATTTTACATTCTACCAATTTTGATTAATCCATTCTCCTTTTGCAATCCAGTAAGGGTCGAACAGATTATTTCTTAAGTACTTTATACCACTTATCTTTACCCGTACCCTCAAACTTAGACACTGCCTCCAACTCTCCGGCATCTAACCATATTCCTTCACAGGAAGAGCATTTGTCAACAGCAATTCCCTGATAATTTATTTCAATAAGCTGCATCCCGCATTTTGGACAATGCATATAATGTAACTCCTTTAATCTTATCTTTTCATCAGCTTCAAGCTTAGCTATCCTTTCCTTCTCTCGCTTTTTCTTCTC
>CBEPPX010000299.1:0-3372 GCA_965511205.1 uncultured Ignavibacteriales bacterium
TATTTTCAATTATTAGATTATTCAGAAGTTTCTTCAATGAAGGATACTGATTTTTCTGAGTATATGACAAAGGAAGTTGGAATTGCAGTTATACCAATGTCTCCATTCTATTCTGAAGAAACAGGTGAAAAGTTAATAAGAATTTGTTTTGCAAAAAGAGATGAAGTAATTAAGAAAGCTGCTAATAAATTAGCTAACTTATAATGAAAAATGAATGCTGACAGCCAAATAAAATTAAAAAAGAAAGCCGCCTGGATCTCTCTTTCGATAGGCATCGGAATGTTTTTTGCTAAAATGGGCGCATACTTTCTAACCGGTTCTGCTGCCATTTTTTCTGATGCTGCAGAATCTGTTGTGCACGTACTGGCAACTTCTATGGCGCTTTACAGTATCATCCTTAGTTCCAAACCGGCTGATGAATCGCACCGTTACGGTCATGGAAATGTTGAATTTTTCTCAGCAGGTATTGAAGGAATGTTGATCCTTACTGCAGCCGTTGTAATTATATACCTGGCTGTAATTGATATAATTGCTGGTCCCCAGCTTAAATCACTAAACATTGGTGTATTTATTATTGCCTCTGCGGGTTTAATTAGCCTTGCACTTGGAACATATTTAATCAGAACAGGAAAAAAAACAAATTCTTTAACTCTTATTGCAGATGGTAAACATGTACTAACCGATTCGGTAACAAGTATTGGTGTTGTGGTTGGAATAATACTTGTGATATTTACAGATTATGTTATCCTCGATCCTATTATGGCTATCATTATTGCACTTAATATTCTTTATACCGGCTACAGGTTAATACGTGAATCGATTGGCGGGCTGATGATGGAAACAGATCCGGCAATAATTGATAAAATCTCGAATATACTTTCTGCAAACAGGAAAGATCACTGGATAGATGTTCATGAACTAAGATACTGGCAATCCGGTGATACTATATTTATAGATTTTCATCTCATCCTGCCATACTTTTTTACTATTGAACAATCGCATAAAGATGAAAAATATATTGATGAAAAGCTGATGAGTGAATTTGCTAATTCACAAATAAAAATTCATTTAGATTACTGCGTACCTGAGTTATGTAAATTTTGCAGTTATGATAAATGCGAAGTAAGGAAGGAAGAGAAAACTATTCCGTTTGCATGGGATTCTGAAAAGTTATCAGGCGATCCTGTTTATAAGTTGCCGATAACAACTTAACCGGTTGT
The DNA here is from genome assembly GCA_965511205.1 of uncultured Ignavibacteriales bacterium. GTDB lineage: Bacteria > Bacteroidota > Ignavibacteria > Ignavibacteriales > Ignavibacteriaceae > JAZGGS01. Next base: position 1,221 of record CBEPPX010000299.1, read on the forward strand.
TACTTTTTCTTCCGTTAATCCAGGATCTTTAACCTTAGTTAGGATGGCTAATCCAACCAGGAAGAAAAACGCAATGGAAATAATTGCAATCCGCTGGCTCCCGGTTAAAAAACTTACCAATCCAAAAGTAAGCGGACCGAGCACTGCAGAACTTTTTCCAAAGAAAGAATAAAAACCAAAAAACTCTGTTTTTCTATCTGCAGGTATCAGCTTAGTCATCAAGCTCCGGCTGGTTGATTGGCATGATCCCATGGCTGCTCCTGCAAGAAGCCCGACTGCATAAAACCAGGTTTTATCGTAGACAAAAAAAGCAAGCAGAATTGTTGCCAGCCACATAAAGAGTGTAATTATTATTGCTTTTTTTTGCCCTATACTATCTGCAATTATCCCAAAAATAACAGAGCCAGCAATTGCAGTTGTTTGCACGGTTAAAAAGAAAATAAGAAGTTCGGTATCAGAAAAACCGAGAGTTGTGCTTGCATAATTCCCTGAAAAAAAAATCACTGTGTTAACTCCTTCAATATAAAAAAAGAAGGCAAGGAGGAAGAAAGACAGGTTCCTGTAGTTTTTTAAATGTGTAAGTGTTCCCCAAACTCTTTTAAATCCTATGCTTACATATGATTCAGTTCTCTCAACTTTCTTTTTACTATCCTTTAAATAGAAAAAAAGTGGTAGTGAAAAAACCAGAAAGAATAATGCAGCAACGGGAAACGTTTCGCGGATCATTTCTGCCTGGATAAATGGGTAAACAATTCCCAGCGTTGCAAGTGAACCTACATAACCCATCGCGTAGCCGTAACCACTTACTCTTCCGTAATTTTTTGGTTCAGTAATTTCCGGAAGAAAAGAATCATAAAAAACCAGTCCTGCTTCAAAGCCTATGTTTGCAAGAACAAACAGAAAGATACCCCAAAATATCTGCCCGGGACCAATAAGATAAAGAGAGAATGTTCCGGCAATACAAAGCAAAGTAAAAAATAGTAAGAATCTTTTTTTACCTGCAGAATAATCGGCGATTGCACCTAAAACAGGTGAGATGAATGCAGTTACTATCATTGCTGCACTCGTACCTATGCTCCAGTAAAGATCGCCAACCGGTTCTCCGAAGGCAACGTGCTTCTTGAAATAAACGGCATAAAGAAACGTTACAACAACAATTGAAAAAGAGGTGTTAGCAAAATCGAAGAGTGACCAGATGAAAATCTTTTTCTTTTTGTTCATCAATTACTTTTCATCGCCGGACTTGTGAATCGATTCTTCAACTAATCCCCTTCCGGTTTTGTTTAACTTACCGGATTTTTTTTCATCAGACAGAATTGCATCAAGTATTCCGTTTATAAATTTACCGCTTCCGGCAGTGCTAAAATCCTTCGCAATTTCTATCGATTCATTAATTGATACTTTGGGCGGTATATCAGGAAAGTAAAGCAGTTCACAAATTCCCATTCTTAAAAGCAGTTTATCCATAAGTGCAATCCTGTTCATCTCCCAATTCGCAACTCTTTCTAATATTTTTTCATCAAGCTCTTTAATATGAATCAGGACTTTATTTATCAGGTCGTTTGCAAACTGTTTATCAGCTTTATCTTTTATATCAGATAATGTTCCGTCAATCAGCAATTGCAATGATTCGTTATTCATTTCGTAAGCGTAAAGGACTTGCAAAACACGCTCGCGGACAATTCTTCTTTTAGATTTCAAACTCGTCATTAGCGTGTGAATTATATAGGATAATTATGCATAGGAGAAATAAGATTTGATCAAATGTTTTACAATAATACTATTGTTTGTTTACAAAGCAAAACACCAAAAAACCACAAGCGCAAGGCTTTCACGGATTTTATTATATAACTTACTTTTAAAATCGAGCTGCAGCTTTGATGAAGCCAACTTTATATAAATGTTATAAAACCTGCTGATTTCCAGAGCCCTTGGCAAATGGTATGAATCCGATACAATGATAATATCTTTAATATCTTCATCCGGCACAAGGTTATGCATGATAAACTGAATTTGCTCGCTTGAAGAAGTTGTTTTCTGTTCCAAAGAAATCTTAGTTGTATCCATTCCCAATTCTTTCGCATAAATAAATGCTACTTCAGCTTCCGATAATTCACCGGGGGCATTACTTCCCGTTAATAAAATTTTACCT
>CBEPPX010000300.1:0-3366 GCA_965511205.1 uncultured Ignavibacteriales bacterium
TGAAGCACCTAAAAATATTTATATTAATATTATTACCATTTTTACTAAAAGCACAAAATTTTGATACAGTTTATGTTTTTGCGGATAGTATAAAAGAAAACTCCATTTCGTTGGATAATGTTTGGCGTTATCATTTGGGTGATGATACTTTATGGGCTTCTCCCGGTTTTAATGATTCTGAGTGGGATACACTGAGAACAAATATTAATCTGGATGATATTCCTGAAAAAACCTGGAAAGGAAACGGCTGGTTCAGAAAATTTTTCGTAATTGATTCTTCCCTTATTAATAAACCAATCGGATTATCTATAAACCACTTTGGTGCATCACAAATATATCTTAACGGAAAAATAGTTAAGGAATTTGGTAAAATAGGTTTAAGCGAAGATGAAGAAGAAATTTACCAACCTCGCGATATCCCGTTTGCTGTTCAACTAGATAGCAATTTTGTTAATACAATTGCCGTTCGATATTCAAATCATCTTTCGATATCTGAAGATTTTTTATTTTCAAAATGGTTCAGACGAGCTGGATTTAGAATTAGAATTTCTGCCATAGATGATATGATACAGAGTTCCGTTGAAAGTGAAGGGGTTACCTTTGCTGTTAATATGGGTATTGCAGGTCTCTTCCTTTCGCTTGCAATTTTATATTTTCTGCTATTTCTTTTCTATTCCAGACATAAAGAAAATATTTATTACTCCTTCTTTACATTTTTTATTGCTTTAGCTTTTGTGCAATCGATGCTTCAACGTTTTATTCACACAAATATTACTCTTTATATAATTCTCTTAATTGTTGGAGTTATTGCCATTGTGGCAATATTTCCTTCATACCTCGGTTTCCTCTATTCTATCTTTTATAAAAAAATGCCCAAGCAATTTTGGGGTTTCATTGCAATTGGAATATTTATTATTGCGAGTACATTTACTCAAGCTGTTGAAACTGTTACCGATTATGCTATACTTGGATTCATATTTCTCTCCACGGTTGAAGGGCTCAGAGTTATACTTCTTGCAATAAAAAGAAAGAAGGATCACGCCTGGGTAATTGGTCTTGGTGTAATTGTTTTTGTGATTTTTGTTTTAACCTTATTTGTTGCAGGAATTTTTGGCATAAACATTAATAGCCTCATCGGAATTATTTTATTTTTTATTGGTCTTTTAAGTTTACCTTCTTCAATGTCTGTTTATCTTGCAAGAGATATTGCCACAACTAATAAAAACCTTACCCTTCAGCTAAAAAATGTAAAAGAATTATCAAAAAAAGAACTGGAACAACAACTAAGAGCTCAAAAGGCAGAAGCAGAAAACGAAAGGAAAAGTAAAGAGCTAGAGGAAGCTCGCCAGCTGCAACTCTCCATGCTTCCTAAAGAGTTGCCGCAATTACCTAATCTTGATATAGCGGTTTATATGAAAACAGCTACTGAAGTTGGGGGTGATTATTATGATTTCCATGTTGGGATGGATGGAACCTTATCAGTCGTAATCGGTGATGCAACGGGGCACGGATTAAAAGCAGGAACGATGGTCACAGCTACAAAGAGTCTTTTTAATTCTTATATAAATAATGATGATATACTTTTCACTTTTAGGGAATATACCCGTGTGATAAAAGAAATGAAAATGCATGCAATGACGATGTGTTTATCACTTTTAAAGATAAGAGGTAACAAACTCGAGATGTCTTCTGCAGGAATGCCGCATGCATTGTTATTCAGAAATGATAAAAAAATAATTGAAGAAATTGCTCTTAAAGGAATGCCCCTTGGTGCGGTTAGTGATTTCCCTTACCAAACACAATCCAAAGAACTATTTACAGGTGATACATTGTTTCTACTAAGTGACGGTTTACCCGAACTGTTTAATAGAGAGAGAGAAATGTTTGGTTATGAAAGAATTACAGAAGAATATGAAAAAGTTGCTGAGAAAGCTCCTGAAGAAATAATTGAGCATATGAAATCTGTTGGATCTGATTGGGTTGATGGAGCGGAACCAAATGATGATATCACTTTTGTAGTGCTAAAAATGAAATGAAAAAGAAAGGAAGTCAGGTCGTAGCTACAGGCGAAACGAATTGGAGATATTTATTACAGACATTTTTTAATTAATTTGAATTTTACTTCAAATAAAATGGTGGAGAGGCCGGGATTCTACACCCCCTCTCCGTATTAGTTTATTTTAGTTTGTTTTCAAAGATTTTGCTTAGCACCTCTCCAAAAAGTCTCCACTTATTTCACCCAAATACTTTAAATACTATTTCTGTTTGGAATTCAATCATCCATTTATGCTGATCTTTGATAAGTTGCTATCCACTTGCGGATTCTAAAAATAAATTTTATTATATAGGAATTGATGTAATTTTTGCAGGAGTTCTGGGCGTTGGTGTATACTTCTTCTTAAGCGGAAGAGTGTGGTGTAGATTTGGCTGCCCTCTTGCTGCGCTCATGCATATTTACAGTCGCTTTTCCCGTTACCGAATATTTGCTGAAAAGAAAAAATGTATTTCCTGTAACATCTGTACAAAAGTTTGCCATATGGGAATTGATGTTATGAATTATGCTAACAAAGGTATCCCGATGAACGATGTTGAATGTGTGAGATGCTCGGCATGTGTGGTTAACTGCCCAACAGAGGTTTTATCTTTTGGTTCTTTGCCAACCGGAGATACAAACAACAAGCTTTATAAAGAATTAGAAATAAATTTAGAAAATAAAGCTGCAAACTGGGGAAGTGGATTGTAAAACATAATGTTATTGTGGGCTTTTAATTTCTGAAAGTGTTAAGTGACACACTTTTATTTCTTACCTTTACTTAGCTTTTGTCTTAAATCCGATAAAATCATTTTAATTAAATCTTTAGGTTTTCTTAAGGACAAATTAAAATTCTTATTCAAAATTAATTTTATAATAACTGATAATAAAAATGGAGTATCACAAATGAAAATTGGATTTATTGGTCTTGGTAAAATGGGCTTTAACATGGTTCATAGATTATTGAATGATAAGCATGAAGTTGTTGTTTGGAACAGGAATGTTGACCCTGTTAAAGAAATAGAAAAAATAGGTGCAGTTGGTGGAGAATCTATTGAAGATCTTGTAAAAAAATTACCCGCAAGAAAAGTGGTTTGGCTAATGGTTCCTTCCGGAAAACCAGTTGATGAAAATATTGAAGCTCTTGCAAGTCTACTAAAAGAAAACGATATTATTATTGACGGAGGAAACTCATATTGGAAAGAAACGCAACAGCGATCAGAAAAATTAGCTAAATCCGGAATTCATTATTTAGACTGCGGAACAAGCGGCGGTGTTTGGGGGTTGCAAAACGGCTACTGTTTAATGTATGGCGGAGATAAAAAAGCAACAGA
>CBEPPX010000301.1:0-3362 GCA_965511205.1 uncultured Ignavibacteriales bacterium
GTTTTTAAGTTGTTTTCAATCCGTCCTTTTGATAATTCAATTATACTTAAATGTGTTGATCAATAAAATTCATGATTCAAGTCATTTTCTTTTAAATATCGAATAAAGTCAATTTAGTTTTATTCCTGCATCATCAGAATTTTTGCAAAAACGTTTTAATTTAAATTTACACATTGGGTGGTCTCCTTCATCGTTTTTTCCAATAAGCAATTAAAGAGCATTAATGATTTATCCCAATTTGCTAATCTCCTTTAATTTATCAGGTTTTAATATTTTGATATTCTTACCAGCAATTTCTATAATCCCATTATTTTTAAATTCACTTAATAATTTGATAGTACTTTCTTTTGAGATACAGGCAAAATCAGCTATGTCTTTTCTTGTAATATAGTTAAAAACACTTTCATTATCTAACTTCTCAGAGTCCAAATTCAACAAGGTATCTGCAAGCCTTCCCGGCATTTGTTTATAACTAATACTCCTAATAAAGTTGAAAAAATATTTTTCCCGGTAGCAATACCGTTTTATCATTTCTGATGCAAAATTAGCATTGTTTTCCAATAGTTTTCGAATAGCATTCTTATCGATAAGACAAACATCAGTTTCCTTTAGGGCAACAGCTGAATAGTCATAAATATTCTCTCCATATATCGAAGCTAATCCAATAAATTCTGTTGCTTTAAGTAATTTGATATTTGTGAATTTGTTATTTGTATTCTCTAAATAAAGTTTTACTAAACCCTTGGATATGTATAATACATAAGAAGCAAAAGCTCCCTGTTTACAAAGGTTTTCACCTTTCCTATAGTGAATTTGTATTTTTTTACTATTAATAAATTCTAATTCAGATGGAATTAGTTTTTTAAAACAATTCGAACCTATTTCACAATCAACACATGTTCTTGTTATACTCATTATCTGCTATTTGAAGTATCGTATAAAATTACAACAAAATATTAATCTATGTTCAATGAGTTAGCTTATAAAAATAGTTGAGTTATCTCATTTAGGAAGCTAACTAATAAGAAACAGGTTTAAAACTATCACACGTATTATCAAGTAACTTTGATTGAAATTAATAATAATAAAAGGAGATTAAAATGCCAAATAAAAATGGAACAGGCCCGGAGGGGAAAGGAACCCTAACTGGTAGAGGATTAGGAAACTGTAATCGACGGGAATCTTCGAATGAAGACAAACCTCAAGGAAGAGGATTAGGTAATCGTCGTGGGTTTGAAAAAGGAAACAGACGGAGACAAAGAAGAAATGGAGATTTGTAGCGTGTTAAACAACAGCCCCGTATAAAATGCGGGGTTTTAATATTTAAAATACATGAATATGACAAAAATTGCAGTTCCGGTTACCAATGGGCAACTAAATGTTCATTTCGGTCACACACAACAGTTTTATATTTATAAAACAGAAAATAATTTGATTGTTGAAGAGGAAATATTAGATCCACCACCACATGAGCCGGGATTATATCCTAAGTGGCTGGCGGAAATGGGAGTAACTAACGTGATTGCAGAAGGAATGGGGCAAAAAGCAATTGCCCTATTTAACCAGAACAAAATTAATGTATTTGTGGGAGTACCTGTTAAAGCTCCAAAGGAGTTAGTGTTGGAATTACTCAACGGGACACTTGAAACCAGTGATAATACATGCTCTCATTAATTAATACTTTTTAGTGATGGATTACAGATGTATTAATTGCCAGATAAATCTTTTTGCAAGGTTACTTAAAAATTATGCCGGGGAAAAGCATCAGAAAGATATTTTATTTAAGAAGTTTCTTCGATTTCTATTAGAGCTGAATTTTGAAAAGCAGAAGGCTCCTGAAATGGGTAAAATTATTTATGACTGGATAACAGATTCTTTCAAGATTGACGATTTATTTAAAGAGGAAAAAGAGAACGCAAATAACAAGCTGCTTGGTATGGAGAGTGAATTAAGGAATAGAATTATTAAATCATCCAATCCTTTTGATACCGCTCTTAGAATGTCCATTGCAGGTAATATAATGGATAGCGTTGCCAACCCTGGAAAAGACATCATATCAACTATCGATTTTGTGTTAACTTCCCATTTTGCAATAGATCATTCCACACAATTATCAGAAAGAATTAATAAAGCAAAAACAATTTTATATCTGGGAGACAATGCCGGAGAAATTGTTATTGACAAATTATTTATTGAGCAACTTAAACACGATAATATCTACTATGCAGCAAGAGGAGGTGTAATGTTTAACGATGCTACTGTTGATGACGCTTATAGCGTTGGGATGGATAAGGTAGCAAAGGTAATATCCAATGGATATGCTGCTCCAACTACTTTATTAGACAAATGTTCTAAGGAGTTTCTTACTATATATAATGAGGCAGATGTAATAATCTCAAAAGGAATGGGAAATCTTGAAGGATTATTAAATAACGGGAACTCAAAGATTTTTTTCCTTTTAATGGTAAAATGCGATTTGATTGCTGAGCTATTGGAAGTTAAAAAAGGAGAATTTGTTGCCTTTCAAAACAATCATAAAAACTAATTAAAATGAAAAAAAAAGATATTCTAATTATAGGAGGCAGTGCATCAGGATTTGTTGCTACCACAACATCAAAATTGAACAACCCGTACATTTTTGGCACGCACCCCTTACTTACCAACACCCCTGCTGCATACCCGTTAATTAACGCAGCCGAGATGGCTTATAAAAAACTGCAATAAGGTAATGAAAATAGCGATAGCCAGCGGTAAGGGAGGGACTGGAAAAACAACATTGGCAGTTAATCTTGCTTCATTTCTTAGCCGTGAGGTTTTAAATGAAAATCAAAAAATTGTCTTAGTTGATTTGGATGTTGAAGAACCCAACTCCGGCTTATTTTTAAAAGGTGAATTAGTTAATAGCCAGTATCAATTTAGAGCAGTTCCGTTATGGAAAGAAACAAGCTGTACATTATGCGGAAAATGTATAACCTGGTGCAACTTTAATGCTCTCGTTCAATTGTCAGACAAAATCATGGTTTTTCCAGAATTGTGCCATTCGTGTTATGCCTGTTCTGAATTGTGTCCAGAACAAGCATTGCCAATGTCTAATTTAAAAATGGGCGTTTTAAATCATTTTAAGGTGAATGGAAATTTTTCATTTATTGAAGGGAGATTGGATATTGGGCAGGAATCAGCAGTTCCATTAATTCAACAGACGAAAGAATACATTGAGGCTAATTTTTCCAATGAAACAATTAAGTTGTATGATTCACCGCCCGGCACCTCATGCCCAGTTATTGAAGCTGTTAAGGATGCCGATTTTGTAATATTGGTAACAGAACCTACCCCATTTGGCTTACATGACCTTAAGTTGGCCA
>CBEPPX010000302.1:0-3353 GCA_965511205.1 uncultured Ignavibacteriales bacterium
TGATTAGGATTGATTTTCCTGTTTAGAGTTTTGATTAATTTCATTTCTTAATATTTTGTTTAAGCACACAAACATCCTGTTAATTAACTTTTAATCACTTAAGCTAATAACGATATAAATATATATGATTATATTTTAAGTAGATAGTGCAAAATAAAGAAAAATGGATTACATCCTTAGCCGGATTCATTTGCTTAATACTTCAACATAGCTATTGGATATTTTTTTGAAATGAAACCCATAAATCGAAAACAATATTGCTAACGAAAAGAGCTGTGGTTTATGGAACAACGTCCAGAGAAATAATTTCCAGTAATAAATTCTTTCTTCACCAATAACTCCTAATTTAAATATTGACCTGAAAAGAGCAAGAATGTAATTGGGGTTAAGGTGAAAAACTTTTTTCTTCTTTGGCTCAAATTCGCTCATAAACCTCATTACGCGTTCATAATAATATTTAGGCGAATAAATTTTATTCAGAATTTTCTTATACCCATCGAGAAGTGCTTTGGACCCCATTTTAGGAACAAAATTAATGGAAAAGTCAGTGTTATTTCCTGTAAAGTCTTTCAGGACTCTACCTTCGTTCTGCAATCTTTTCTCAAGCTTTGTCCCTTTTGGTGCATTAAGTAATCCAACCATTGCAGTTACAATACCGCTTTGTTGAATAAAATTTGTAAGCTCTTCAAATATTTTCGGAGGATCATTATCAAATCCAACAATAAATCCTCCCTGGACTTCCAAACCGGCATCCTGAATTTTCTTCACACTTGCAATTAAATCACGATTTGTATTCTGAGGTTTATTACATTCAATCAGACTCTCTTCGTTCGAAGATTCGATGCCAATAAACACTGCTTCAAAGCCTGCTTTAGCCATTTGATTCATCAGTGTATCATCATCGGCAAGATTAATAGTAGCTTCTGTATTAAGGTAAAATGGGTTTTTTCTTTTCACCATCCAGTCAGCTATTGCTGGTAGAATTTCTTTTTTCAATTTTGATTTATTCCCGATGAAATTATCATCGACAAAGAAAACAGGTCCTCGCCAACCCGTTAAATACAATGAATCTAATTCTGCTATCACTTGTTCTCTGGTTTTTGTTCGCGGTTTTCTGCCGTATAGAACAGTTATATCACAGAAATCACAATCGTAAGGGCAACCACGTGAATACTGAAGATTCATTGATGTGTAATTTTTTATCGAAAGAATATCCCAGAGGGGCAGTGGGGTGGCTGTAATATCTGCCCATTCTTCCGATGTGTATTTAAGTTTTGGTTTTCCTTCATTCAAATCATTAAGAAATTGCGGAAGGGTAATTTCAGCTTCATTTAGAACAAGATGATCAACGTTTTCGTAATATTCAGAACTGCTGGTAAATAAAGGCCCACCAGCTACAATTTTTGCGTTTAATTCTTTACATCTCTGTATAACCTGATTTGCGGAATCACTTTGAATTGACATTGCGCTGATGAAAACATAATCCGCCCAAAGAATGTTTTCATCTTCCAAACTGACTGCATTCATATCAATTAATTTCTTATTCCACTCTTTAGGAAGCATTGCAGCAACAGTAAGTAATCCTAAAGGTGGAAAACTTGCTTTCTTTGACACAAATTTCAGGGCATGCTTAAAACTCCAGAAAGTATCCGGATACATTGGATATACTAAAAGAATATTCATTTGCTCTCTCCTAGAGTTATATAAAAAACATAAACCATTTTCGGAGAAATAATTATTTTATTAGAATTCAAAATACTTAAATTATCAGATCGATATCAATTCGTTATCAAATCGGTCGTCATATAACTTTATCACTTCTCTATAATGCCTTAAATTTATCTAAGAACTAGAAAAATTCCCAAACTCTTCCATTGGAACTCTACTACTTTTTAACATAGAATTCGCCACGTGTATATGCGCGGTGAATTATAGATTTTTTTCTTCCTGTTTTATTGTAGCCATTAGCAATCATTAAGGAAGCGACCATTGCTCCTATACACTGCTTAACCCTTCCGGTAAAATTGAATCCTCTTCTCTTCCTTGCTTCATTAAAACAAACCTCGGCTACACTTGTTACTGCCGGCATTCCATAGTCTGTTAAAATCATTGCCTGGATAAAAGTTTCGGGCTTCATTACTATATCAAAAAGAAACCTTCCCTCACCTCTTGCGAGTCCTGCAAATTGAGGATAAGTATCTGCAAATTCCTTTAACTCAGGAATATTGATTACCTTAGTATAAGTTTTAGTTCTCATTCTTACACCTTCCAAATTATCAATTTCATTATTAACAGGTGCAATATATGCAACTAATAATAAATATTCATTGCAATTTTATTTGCCTGAGTGCAATGATTAATTTTAAATTATAACATGGTAAGATATTTTAAGAAAATGAAGAAATGTGAACCCCAAAAGTTAATATGGGAGTAGTGAGCGAAAAACCATTTAAGCCGAATCGTATTTCTTAATAACCAATTTTTATTATCCCAGGTATTCCTTAAGCTTCTTACTTCTTTTAGAAATACGTAATTTTCTTAGGGCTTTCTCCTTAATCTGTCTTATTCGTTCCCTGGTAAGATTAAATTTTTCGCCTATCTCTTCCAAAGTAGCTTTTTGATTAGTCCCAATTCCAAAAGAGAGTCTTATGACTTCTGCTTCTCTTTCTGTAAGAGTAGAAAGAATATTTGCAACTTCATTCTTTAGAGAATCATTTATCAAATCTCTGTCTGGCATAGATTGATTTTCATTGTGAAGGACATCTATTAGTGTAGATTTATTTTCATCACCATTCTTTAGAGGTGCATCCATCGAAACGTGACGCCCGGAAATCTGCAGTGCATAAGCTACTTCGTCTGTAGTCATATCAAGAATTTTTGCCAGCTCCTCAGCAGTGGGTTTTCTTTCAAATTCCTGCTCAAGATTCCTGTATGCTTTGCTTATCTTGGTAAGATCTCCAACACGGTTAAGAGGAAGACGAACAACCCGTGATTGATCGGCGATTGCAGACATTATTCCCTGCCTTATCCACCATACTGCATACGAGATAAATTTGAAACCTCTTGTTTCATCAAATCGTTTTGCAGCTTTAATCAACCCAACGTTACCTTCATTTATTAAATCGCCAAGCGAAAGACCCTGATTTTGATACATCTTGGCAACGGAAACCACGAATCTTAAATTAGCCAAAACTAATTTATCCGTAGCATCTTCATCCCCATTCTTAATTTTAATAGCTAATTCAATCTCTTCATCAGCAGTTAAAAGGTCAATCTTACTAACTTCCTGGAAGTATTGATCTAAAGATTTGCTTTCGCGGTTTGTTAATTGCCTTGTTATTTTCAATCTGAAC
>CBEPPX010000303.1:0-3350 GCA_965511205.1 uncultured Ignavibacteriales bacterium
AAGAAACTTTTCTCAAGGTTTTTTTCATCAATCATGTATTTTAAACCGATTGATAAAGGTTTGTATAATATTTTTTTGCCACCCGATTTAATATTAATCTTAAACATTTTACTCCTGAGAATCATTATTTATATAAAATTCTGCTCGTTCTAAAATTTTCGGAAGCATATCTTCCAGCCGGGAGTCATGCATCCTAACTCCTGCAGCATTAGTGTGTCCGCCACCATCAAATTCTTTTGCTAATTTGTTAACAGGAATTTTTCCTTTTGATCTAAGACTAACTTTAAACCCATCCTTATGTTCGATGAATAGCATACCAAGAATTACATTTTCCACAGTAAGGGAATATTCAACAATATTATCAGTATCGCTTTCAATTGCATCAACTTCTTCAAAATCTTTTTGAGTAATTAACATATAGCTTATTCTGTCGTTACCAATCAGCTTCATCGAGCTTAAAGCTCTTCCAAAGATCTTTATCTTATTCAGTTTGTTTTCATCATAAATATTACCATAAATTTTAACAGGATCCACATCGTATTCAAGTAAGTCTGCAATTATTCTATGCAGTTCCGAGTTTGTTCTTTCAAACCTGAATGAGCCGGTGTCCGTCATTATAGCTGCGTAAAGAGGATTGGCAATTTCGCTGTTAAGCGCTGCAATGTTTGTCTGTTTTATAAAATCATAAATAATATGTCCTGTTGCAGAATAATCGGTTCCAACAAAATGATGATCAAAAGCGTTTCCTGCATCCTGGTGATGATCGATGCAGATCTTAAGAGTGGTTGATTTCTCGAACGCTTCCTGCATACTTACAAGTCTGTCACCTTTGTTAAAATCAAGCGCTACAATAACATCCGATTTATCAAAAAGTAGATCGTGTTTCTCTTTATCATACTTTTCAATTTTATTTTCAGGATCTAAAAACTGAAGATTAAAAGGCATTGCACTATGATTGATAATTCTTACTTCCTTACTTAATTGTTTAAGAATATTATACATAGCAATTTCCGACCCGATTGCATCTGCATCCGGGTTTACATGAGTGCTAAGCAAGAATGAATTATTATCTCTAATAATATTTTCTAATTTCTTAAAATCTATCATAACTAAAAAATAAAGAAGGGCTTGCAGTTACAAGCCCTGTAAAATATAAAAATATTTGATTTAATTCTAAAATATAATTAGTGAACTTCCCAAGTGTTTCCACTAAATAACATTTTTTCCAGATCACCTTCAGCTTTCTTTTCCGTAATAGCTTCTATCTGGTTTTTAATTGCACCATCATAAGTTTCCTTAAAATACTGCCGGAATACTCCAATTGGTGTAGGCATTTCAGGATTATCATCAATATGAGCAAGAACTATGGCGTTTACAGGACTTTCGGTTAGTTCATCATGAATCCATAAATCATCCTTAGAATATTTTCCATTTGAAATATCAACAACCACAGGTTTTACACCATCAAGTTTTATTCCCTTATCACTATTCTTGCCAAATACCATCGGTTTATCATGCTCTAAAACCAGAATATGATCTTCCTTAGTATCTTTTTCTGTAAGAAGAGAAAAAGCACCATCGTTAAAAATATTACAGTTTTGGAATATTTCTATGAATGCAAAACCATTATGCTTACCCGCACGCTTAATCATTTCCTGCATATGTTTTGGATTTCTGTCTATTGATCTTGCAACAAATGTTGCATCTGAACCAATTGCAACAGAAATAACATTAAAAGGATAATCAACACTTCCATAAGGAGTAGTTTTAGTTACTTTTCCTTTTTCAGAAGTTGGAGAATACTGACCTTTGGTCAGTCCATAAATCCTATTATTAAATAGAAGAACTTTAATATCAATATTTTTTCTGCAGGCATGAATAAAATGATTTCCACCAATACTTAAGCAATCTCCATCGCCGGTAGCTACCCAAACAGATAGTTCAGGATTTGCAACTTTAACTCCGGTTGCAATTGTTAAAGCCCTTCCGTGAATTCCATGAATTCCATATGTATCCATGTAATATGGAAAACGACTGGAGCAACCAATACCTGAAACCCAAACTACATTCTCTTTTGGAGTATCTATTATTTCAGGAAAACTGCGCTGAACCTGTGCGAGAATTGAATAATCGCCGCAGCCCGGGCACCAGCGTACATCCTGATCAGTTGCAAAATCTTTTGCAGTTAATTTTTGTGTTTTTACTTCGTTACTTGCCATTGCTACCTCCTAACAAATCTGTAATCTTTCCTGCAATATCTGAGACCTTTAATGGTAAACCTCTAACCAGGTTGAATTGCTCAACGGGAATTAGATATTCACTTCTAATTATTTTTGCTAATTGCCCGAGGTTAATTTCAGGAATGAGGATTGTTTTAAAACGCTTTAATACCTCACCTGTATTTTTTGGTAAAGGATTAAGATACTTTAAATGTGCCTGCGAAACTTTGTAACCAGCTTCACGTGCTTTATGAACTGCTTCCAAAATTGTTCCGAATGTACCACCCCAACCCAGAACGAGGAGTTCGTCTTCTGCATCTCCAAACACTTCCAGCTCAGGAATGTCATTAACAATATTTTCAATTTTCTCCGCACGTAGTTTAACCATCATATCGTGATTTTCTGGCTCATAGTTTACATTGCCGGTTATATTTGCTTTTTCTAAACCACCAACTCTGTGCTCTAAACCAGGTGTTCCCGGTACTGCCCATGGTCTTACCAGGTTTTCATCCCGGTTGTAAGGAAAGAATCCCTCTATTTCTGTATGATGTTTAACTTTCATATCAGGAATGGAATCAATATCTGGAATTTTCCATGGTTCCGAACCATTTGCAAGATAACCATCGGTGAGCAATATTACAGGAGTCATATATTTAAGTGCTATCCTCGACGCCTCAATTGCCATATAGAAACAATCCTTTGGAGTTTGCGCTGCAAGTACCGCAACTGGTGCTTCACCATTTCTTCCGTAAACTGCCTGTAAAAGATCTGCCTGTTCAGTTTTTGTTGGCAACCCAGTACTAGGTCCACCTCGCTGTACATCTATTATTACAAGCGGAAGTTCTATCATCACTGCTAATCCTGTAGCTTCGGTTTTTAATGCTAAACCAGGCCCGCTTGTAGTCGTAATGGCTAGATGCCCGGTAAAAGATGCACCGATTGCAGATGCTATCCCTGCAATTTCATCTTCGGCCTGCAAAGTTTTAACACCAAAATTTTTATAGTTGCTTAAATACTGTAAAATTTCTGAAGCAGGAGTAATAGGATATGAACCGAGAAATAGCGGCAGCCCACTTTTAACCGAAGCTGTTAAGAGACCAAGAGCAGTTGCTTCGTTACCGGAAATATTTC
>CBEPPX010000304.1:0-3341 GCA_965511205.1 uncultured Ignavibacteriales bacterium
TGTTTTTTTAAATAAGGAAGACAGGTTTCCATTTCATCAGGTAAAGGTGTTCTGTTATCCGGAGGACGGCATTTTACAATGTTTGCAATGTAAACATCATCTCTACTGAATTCGATTGCTTTAAGAATATCAGTTAGTAGCTTCCCCGCTCTTCCAACGAAAGGTAAACCCTGCTTATCCTCTTCGGCTCCAGGTCCTTCGCCTACAACCATTACATCAGCATTAGGATTGCCGCTGCCGAAAACAAACTTGTTCCTTCCTTTATGCAGAATACAATTTGTGCAGTTGTTTATTTGTGCTTCCAGGTCTTTAAGCGTAACGGCAGATTCCCACGATTTCTTTTCAACAGGAAATATTTCTTGCTCAATTACTTTTACTTTTTTGCTTTTAGAGGGAGCTTCAGGTTTTTTTGATTTGGTCATTAATAACTCATCACCAAAAATTTCTTTCTGGTCTTTAAGTGCTTCTATAATTTGTTTTTTTTGTGGATTGTTCATTTGTTATACAATAATAAAACCGATAAAGTTTTTCTCACAATGAGGTCTTCTTAAAAGCAAAGCAGCTGTCATTGCGAGGAACTTTGTGACGAAGCAATCTTTTAATTGCTTAAAACGAGATCACTTCGCTACGCTCGTGATGACAGAACTACTTTAGAGATAGCTTCTAAATGATTATTATTAAATCTTATTTATCTCCGAAAGGATTTTGTTTGCAACCTGGAACTTTGATTGAAGTGGAAGTTTTACCGTTTTTCCCTCTTTCCTTAGGATAGTAACCTTGTTCGTATCTCCCTCAAAGCCGGTTCCCTTTTCTTTTAACGAATTAAGAATAATCATATCGAGGTTTTTCTCTTTCAATTTTTTCTTTGCGTTAGCCAATTCGTTATCTGTTTCCAATGCAAAACCAACAACGGTTTTCCCGTTTGAATTTAAGCTTGATAAAATATCTGTAGTTTCAACAAGTTTAAGAATAGGGAGCTTATCACTTTTCTTAATTTTTTTATTTGAAACCTTTGCAGGTTTATAATCCGCAACGGCTGCAGCCATTATCAAAATATCATTTTTTTGCAACTCTTTTTTTACAGCTGCAAACATATTTTGCGCTGTTCTCACTTTTATAAAATTTATTTCAGGGTAAGCAATTTCGTTAGAAGGACCAGAAATAACTGTAACATTCGCACCTCTTAAAAAAGCTGATTTTGCAAGAGCAAATCCCATCTTTCCTGATGAACGATTACCTAAATACCTTACGGGGTCAATATCTTCATAAGTTGGTCCCGCAGAAACCAGGATTTTTTTACCCGTAAGATCTTTTGTATAACCTGATAGAATAAGTTCAACCGAATCGATAATTTTGTTTATTTCAGCAAGCCGTCCTTCTCCAACCAACCCGCTGGCTAGTTCTCCCTCTTCAGCATAAACGATGTAGTGCCCAAAAGATTCAAGGTGTTTAATATTTTCCTGCGTAATCCTGTTTTTGTACATATCAACATCGGCAGCTGGAGCAATAATTAAAGGAGATCTTAAAGCAGTTACCAAAGTTGTTAAAGCATTATCCGCAAATCCATGCGAAATTTTAGCAATTGTATTTACAGTTGCAGGGGCAATAAGCATAAGATCTGCCCACAAAGCATAATCGATATGCCACGTGGTTAGTGCTGTACCGGTTTTACTTGATGGAGGGAATGTGTGAACAATCACATCGTTACCGGAAAGTGAGGCAAGCGTAAGAGGGGTTATAAATTCAGTTGCAGAAGGAGTCATCACCACTTTAACTTCTGCGCCCCGCGTCTTTAAATCCCGGATAATATAACAAGCTTTATAAGCAGCAATGCAGCCGGTTATCCCGAGTAAAATTTTCTTACCAGTTAGAGAATCTTTTTGCATATAATGTTAACTGATATTATTAAAAAATAAATCCGGCATTAAGCCGGATTATAAAAAAATTAAAACAAAAATAGTCAAGTTTTATTCTTTGTACTCGTAATCAGTCTCTCCATTCAAAAATTCTCTAATTGACTGGATATGAGGTTTTTCCCTTGCTTCCATATCAAGTGCAATTTTTAACTGTGCAGGATTCTCAATATCTTCATTTTCGTCTTCGCTTACTACCATTGGGATAGTACTGAGAAGAGCATTAAACTCAATTTTATTCTCATCATTTACCTGGCGTGCTCTTTTTGCACTTACAATAATTGCTTCGTAAATATTAGCAGCTTTATCATCAAAAGATCTTAAATCAATTGTTTTGATTTGCATTATTCAATTCTCCTGTTTGATTATTTTTCTTATTAAATCCGATGTTTCTTTAATTGCTATTTCTAAATCTTTGTTCTCTATAATATAGTCAAATTGATCCTTAAGACTCAATTCCATTTTTGCTCTCTCAACCCTTTTTTTAAAGTCTTCGCTGTTCTCAGTCTGCCTGCCTTTCAATCTTTTTATCAGTTCTTCATAACTTGGAGGCATAATATAAATAAGATGCGCCTCCGGGTAAATGGTTTTTAATGAAAGGGAACCTTTAACATCGAGCTCTAAAAGTATTGTTTTTCTCTCGTTAATACAATTATCAATCGTCTGTTTAAATGTTCCGTAATAGTAATCGTAAAATTTCTCCCATTCAACAAACTCATCATCTTCAATTTTTTCAATAAACTCATTTTCGGTGATGAAATAATATTCAACTCCATCAATCTCTACATCTCTTTTAGGTCTTGTAGTTGCAGAAACAGAAAAGACAAATTCAGGATAATGTTTTAAAATTTGTTTTACAATGGAAGTTTTTCCAGCCCCGCTTGGAGCGGAAACAACTATTATCTCTCCTTTTCCAGTCTGCAATTATCACTCAATATTTTGAATCTGTTCTCTAATCTTCTCTATCTCTTCCTTAATAAGCACAACTTTATGTGTAATTGATGTTGAGATAGATTTAGAGGAAATTGTGTTAGCTTCCCTGTTCATTTCCTGGCATAAAAAGTTTAACTTTCTGCCCGGCTCAGTTTCCTTACTGATACAATCTAGAAAAAATTTAAGATGACTTTTTAACCTTACGTTTTCTTCTGTAATATCTGCCTTATCGGCAATAAGCGCCAGCTCTAAATTAAGTCTTTCTTCACTTATTTTACTGTCGGCTAATAAATCGGTAATCCTCGCTGTTAATTTTCCATAGTAGTCATTTATACTTTTCTTATACTCGTTACCAATATCATTAACATTTTTTTCAATGAAGTGTATTCTTTTTGTAAGATCTTTACCTAATTCACGCCCCTCATTCTTCTTCATAATTTGCAGGTTATTCAGAGCTGTATTTACAGTCTTCTTTACCTTGTTGAATTCTGCTTC
>CBEPPX010000305.1:0-3340 GCA_965511205.1 uncultured Ignavibacteriales bacterium
CTAAAACCACTCTCCTGAATCGGCTTTCCTTTATCCTCTTCAGGATCGGTAACCCTCCCCAGAAACTGACCCACAGCTGAGGCATCAACCTCAATAATCTGATTCGGGATGAGACCGTGGGCTTCTTTATGCATCTCGTGAACAGCATTCTCTGACGGGGCTTCAACAAGACAAAACACAGCCCCCCGATCTGCATCGTACCAATATGTTATAGCTTTGCAATGGTGGCGTGCCTGGACTTCGAGATCGCTTTGGTGAGCCCCAGCCGCCTCTTCAGCTGTTGTATCACCAATATCATGTCGATCCATAAAAAGTGGCATTAATTCTCCTTTCGTGTTATGCTATCTTTACAATCAATTATAATAAAACAGACAGCGTTACGTCTTACCGAATTAAAGATAAAGAATAAATATGTATATCGTGGGAAATCTTCCTTCTTGATATATGTGTGCAAACTAATAGTTTATATTCTTAGAATCAAATGAAAACAGGAAATTCAAGTGAATAAAAGGATTTAGCGGTGAACGGCAGGTTTGCAGATTGTATAAAAAAAATAAGGCGCCCAATGGACGCCTTAATATTAAGCTAAAAACATTTAATGTTTTACACCCATTTCATCAAGGATAAATCCGGCCTTACCAAATTTATCTGTTATAAAGAGGACATACCTGATATCAACACTTATTACCCTTTGCAAATCAGCATCATACTGCCAATCGCTTATCATAGATTCATAATTTCCATCAAATGCAATCCCGATTATTTCACCATTTGCATTCATTATAGGACTTCCGCTGTTACCGCCTGTTATATCGCCCATATGTGTAAATGCAACAGGAACCTGCTCAAGTTCCGGATCAACATAGTTTCCCCAATCTTTGTTATTGTAAAGTTCAACTAACCTGTCAGGTACATCAAACGGATCTTCATTTTTTTCTTTGTTAATTACTCCGCGCAATGTAGTAAACGGATAATACCACACAGCATCTTCCGGCATATAGCCCTTTACGGGTCCGTATGTAAACCGCATTGTACCGTTTGCATCGGGATACAAATTGCTTCCTTTCCATTCATACAGCGCATCAATATATTTTTTACGGATTGGCGTAACTCCCGCACCAAATGACTGACCTTGTGTTGTTAATTCATCCAGCTCAGGATAAAGTCCGGCAGCCATATTTATAAATGGGTCATCGAGCGCTTCAAGTTCCGAAGATGTTTTTCCAATAATGGAAACAACATAATCCGGATCGACGAGTTTTGAATTCTGCCAGTAATCTTCAACAACCGCGTCGGGCATCATTTCAATATCAGTTAAATACTTTACTCCATTAATTCTTTGATCTACAGGAAGTTCGGCTGCCATATTAATTGTTCGGATCATTAAAGCTTTATCAACCGGTTCATAATAATTTGCATAGTTTAACGGAACTTGTTCTTTTATTCTATCAAATGTTTCTATCGTAATTCCGGGCTGTCTCTCACTCTCTGGCTTCTCGATTTCTTTAGTGATGTTATAGATCTGTATTGCTGCACTTAACGGTGTTCCGGCAAACCTGCCAAACATTCCAAGCACATTATCTTTCTGTTTTGTTTTTTCAAGTATATCATAATATTTTTTTTCATCACTGATAATTGTTCCGTACTTTTCTTTTAGTGCAGGATTTGTATCAAGCCAGCTCATAAATTCTTTTTCAAAATCTATTTTGTCCTGAAGGTAGTTTGTTTTAATCATGCCTTCAACTTTACCTTCAAAGTTTTTTTGCGTGTTTGCAAGACCTCTTTGAAGAGAAGCAACTTTAATTTTTCCTTCTTCAGAATCTTTTGTAAGATCTTCGGTAATTTTAGTAATCTCTTTAAAGTTTTTAATCACAAAAGGATAATTTTCTTTTAAATTCCAGCTAACCGAATTAGAAGAACGATAGCGGGTTGTGTATCCGGGATAGCCAAGAATAAATGTAAAATCACCTTCATCAAGATCTGTTTGTGAAACTTTTAACCATACTTTTGGTTTATAAGGAACGTTAGCAGGATCATATTCACTTCCAGTTCCATCCGGAGCAGAATAAACACGCATAAAAGAAAAATCTCCGGTATGTCTTGGCCACATCCAGTTATCTATATCTCCGCCAAACCTTCCAATCATATCCGGTGGTGCATAAACTACTCGCACATCTTTAAATGTTTTATAAATAAAAAGATAATATTCCTTACCGTTATACGTTTGGGATACTCTTGCCTGAATATCTGTTTTACCTTCTTCTAGCAAATCAGTCATTGCCTGAATTTTTTCCTGGATCTTTCTCTGTCTTTCATCCGGATCGGTTATATCTATTACAGAAGAAGTGATTTCACTTGTTACATCTTTCATTTCCTGCAGAAGTCTTGCAGTGTAACCCTGGGCAGGTAACTCTTCAGTTCGATTTGCTGCAAGAAAACCGTTTGTCAAATAATCATTTTGCTCTGATGAAGCCCGCTGGATAGCAGTGTATGCTACGTGATGATTTGTAACAATTAATCCATCCTGGGAAACAAAAGAAGCTGTGCCTCCGCCAAGCTGAATAATTGCGTTGTACAGTGCGGGTTTATCCGTGTTGTAAATATCGCTCACCCCTATTTTTAATCCTTTGCTTTCGAGATCAAGATTATCTAACTGATTTAACATCCACATTCCTTCCTGAGAAAAAATGCTGCTGACAGATAGAAACATCAGGATCATAGTAAAAAATATCTTTTTCATATCATCACCGTTATTGTTTATAGAATTTACCAATCAAAACTAATCGTGATATAAATCAACTTCGCCATGTTTTATATAAAAGCGGTATATGCTATACAGAAGACAATTAAACTTGATGCACGGTAAATGCCTGGTATAGTTTTCCGTTAAAGTGTAAAGAATTTCTATTCATTAATTTTCTTTATAAGCCGTACTATGTAATTTTTTCCTGTCGGAGGGGTTTTTATCATCTTTTATAATTAATTGCTTTAACATAAGTTACAGCTCGCCTCAATAATTTTTTAATTTCAAATCAACGGGAATTATGGATACAAAAAGTAAATCAAAAGTAACAATAGGGCACGTATTTAAAACAATAATCTGGCCGAGAAAAAAGATACTCTTTGTAGGATTGATATTAATTATTATCAGCAGGTTAGCCAGTCTCGTGTTACCCGGTGCAAGTAAATACCTAATGGATGATGTTATTACAGATGGCAACACTGAAATGTTAAAAATATTATTAATAGTTGTAGGTGCTGCGGTAATTGTACAAGCAATAACTTCCTTTTTACTAACAAAATTGTTAAGCGTGGAAGCACAGCGATTAATAGCAATACT
>CBEPPX010000306.1:0-3336 GCA_965511205.1 uncultured Ignavibacteriales bacterium
GTGTTTGATATTGTGAATAAACAAATAAAGAGTATAAGAAATCTTTTCATTTCTTTATCCCCCTTTCATTTATTAATTGTATGAAAACATTCTTTATAGTGGATATCTACCAGCATTGTCATCAAATCAAATATTTAAAAAACCACCATTTTTTAATTATTTAATCATTTTTAATGCCAAAATTGAATGCTTTTAATTGAACCGGAAAGAGTATTTTTTTATTTCAGCAATAGCATTTTTCGTGTTTGAACGTAATTTTTGGCATTTAGTTGATAAATGTAAACTCCGCTTGTTAAACCATTTCCTCTAAAATCAACTTCATAATTGCCAGCAGATTTTTCTTCGTTTACTAAAGTTGCAACTTCATTTCCTAAACCATCGTATACTTTTAGCGAAATGAATTCAGAATTTATGATACTGAATTTTATGGTAGTGGTAGGATTAAATGGATTTGGAAAATTTTGAAAAAGAGTATAACTGTTAACGTTTCCGTCATCTTCTGAAATAAGAGTAACCGGATCAATAATTTTTACAGGAAACTTTGGACCAAAATTCCATCTATCAAGCGGATCAGGAATAGAATCCCAAACCAGACTAATAGCGCAGGAATAGATTGTATCCCATTCAGCTGAGGAATCAGAAGCTGTGTAGCCAAAATTCCAATAGATTGTATCCTGTTTGGTTGGAAATGGAAGTGAAAATGCCTGGGTTAATTCATTTAATGTTAATAGATTCTGGTAAGAAAAGGTATCAACCAATTCCATCTTTCCAAAACGTCCTGCAACATTGTAGCCGCCGGCTTCTGCCGGACCGCCTGTTAAATACATTGTATAATAACCTGTTTCACCTATGAGAAGTGTATCAGGTCCTTCAACCCAAAGGATTACGGATGTATCTCTTTCAAAAGTATGACAAACACAACCTGGAGGATCGCCATTCAGTTCTGTGCAGCCAATAAGATTAGTTTCCTTAATGTTTGCTATTACTACAATAGTTACGAAGCATAGAAACAAAAAAACTATAATGTAATTTACTTTCATCAGATCGATACTTTTTTCTTTAGTGATAGAATTTAATTCAAAAATAAGAAATTTTTCCAAGAAAATTCGTCCCTGAAAAACAGTAAGCCCAGCGCTACATTATTTCAGCAATATCATCTTCTTTGTTTCTGTAAAACTTCCGGATTGGAGTTTATAGAAATACAGACCGCTTGAGAGCTTTGTAGCATCGAATAATACTTCGTATTTACCTGCTGATTTTTCTTCGTTGACTAAAGTTGCAATTTCATTCCCCAAAACATCATGAACTTTTAAACTCACATGTTGAAACTCTATTATTTCATTTTGTGAAACTGTAAATCTAATCTTCGTTGATGGGTTGAATGGATTAGGAAAATTTTGCTCTAATGAAAATACTAAAGGTGCAAATACAACTACTTCAATATTATCCCAGAGGGTAAACCCGCCATCAAAATCAAGTTGCTTAATCCGATATGAATATGAACCAGGTTTAACATTTTCATCAATAAAAGTATAACTGCTGAATCTTGTTGTTGTCCCATTACCTTCAACAAATCCTAGAATGATATAATTCTCGTTATCCCTTTTTCTCTGAATTTCAAAACCATTGTTATTAGTTTCCGAGATAGTCTCCCAGTAAAGTTCAACTTCATTCTTAAAAACTGATGCTTGATACAAAGGACCTTCTACGGGAATAATTTCATCAGGGAGAAGCTCAACGTTTACAATTGTTGCCTGCAAATTATTAACCTGTACTCCGCTGATAGTTTTTGGGATATGATTGGCTGCAGAAAATTCAATGTCATAAATACCGGGAGCCAACATCCTGTAATAGTCTCCACTGGTTGAATCAGCGCGAACTTCTGAATTGTATTCATCGTAATTTAGAATAGTTATCATTGCATTTAAAGGTGTACCAACTGTATCAGTTACAATTCCGCTAACACCATAAAAAATACTTTCAATATAAGTTAAGAAAGAACGTTTATTATATTCCCAATAAGCAGGAAGCTGGTTTGCAGGAGGCAGTTTTGTATCAGAAATTTCAATTGTTACTTCCCTGCTGCGCATAAAATAATTCATATAATCCTGCCTGCCCCCGTGAACAATATACCATGTACCGCCGTTTGTAATACCATCATCATAACCATCCATATAGCCCGCCGGACTGTTCGTCTGGCAGGTATCGGCATAAAGATGTGAAATAAACTGGTACCAGGTTTCATCGGGATGCGAAATAAAATGCGGAGAACCGTTTGTCCAGGTATCCCAGGGATAGTTTACTACTTCTGTTCCTCCATGAAAATTAGCACACAATACAAAGTTATTTTGCTCAGCAAGATTTTTCATTATAGCTGTTTCTTGCTGCTCGTTGGGATGTGTACCATTTACCGGATCGGGAAAGTTACGATTTAAATCATAACCATTTGCATTATACCTTGTTGCTCCGTAAACAGAACCGTTTCCGCCATGGTAGGTCCCATCAGGATTGGCATTTGGATTAATCCAGATTTCAGAATTGTCAATCATGTTTGTTATCCGTGGATCAGTTCCGTAGGAAGTAAGCAGAGAATCGATTAACCTCAGCATTAAAACGTAACCGGTAGTTTCATCACCATGCATTGTTGAAGTATAAAGAAATTGTGGCTCCGCTTCATTAACTAAAACATTATCCGAAATTCTTACGAGTAAGAGATCTCTGCCCTGCACACTGATTCCGGCATTAACGAGTGTACAAATTCCGGGGTAGTTAGCAGCAAAATTATTCATCATTGTTACATAAGCGTCATAAGTAGGATAAGTATCCCAATTCATTATTGCTTCAGGGTTTTCGCTCATCTCCGGAATTATTAAAGTGCCGGGACTTTGTAAAATTTCATGTTTAATATTAAGCAATAAAAAATTTTCGTATTCTTCTTCATTAGCGTAAGCGTAAACTGTATTGCCTTCTACATTATCAATTGAAATGATGTTTGTGATTTCCAATAGATTGGTATTTAAACTTACTTCAAATTTAAAATATACTTCTATATTCCCATGGAAATAATTTTCATCCAACTGTTGAGCGAATAGTGGTTGTAGAACAGTACAAAACAGTACCAAAAGAAGTGAGCTAATTAAATTCATTATTTTCCCTGTTCATCAGAGTTAATAAAAAATATTTGCTCAAATATAGTTAAAATGTTGGATTACATTCAGCATAAAAAAAAGGGAGCCGAAGCTCCCTTTAAATTAAGATGAATAAAAATTAATTATTTCATCAATACAAGTTTTTTAGTAGATGTAAATTCACCAGCTTTTAGCTGGTAATAATAAA
>CBEPPX010000307.1:0-3335 GCA_965511205.1 uncultured Ignavibacteriales bacterium
CTGCTTGCACTTCTTTTGGTGTTCTTGTCTTTGATGCTGCGACAATCATAATATCGGGAGGGATTGAATTGAGAAATTCAGCCACTGGTACTTCTATTTTATTTAAACTATTTATTTCTGACATTCTCTATCCCTTTCCTGATTGCCTTTTCGTTAGTTTCTCTAAACTCTTTTCTCTTTACAATATTTTTAGAAGCAGCTAAAACGCTTTCCAAAGACAGCAAACCTGTGTATCCAGCATAGGCACCTACCATAACCATATTGGTTGCTTTTGTTTGACCCAACTCATCTGCGATTTCTGTTGCCGGGATGTAAACCGTCTCTACATCCTTCCGTTGTACTTTACGTTGAATCAGAGAACTATTAACAAAAATCACCCCTCCTTTTCTAACCTCATTTTCAAATTTGTCTAACGAAGGAAGGTTCATAGCAAATAAAACATCCGCTATTGATACAAGAGGCGAACCTATCCGTTTATCGGATATACTAACATGACAGTGAGCAGTTCCGCCGCGCATCTCCGGTCCGTAAGATGGCAGCCATGTTGTGTTATAGTCCAATAACATAGCGCTTTCAGATAGAAGTCGACCGAGTAAAAGAACTCCTTGACCACCGAAGCCAGCAATCTTAATTCGTGGATTTTTATAGTTCTCTCCAACTTTTGATTTAGCAAATTTATGTTTGCCTTCCGCTTTCTTAGCACCTAACAGTGTCAGAATCTCCACTTTAGTTGCAGCAATTTTTTTCTCGATATTTTGTGGAAAAGATTCTTCTTTTTCCATAGATCCATTGCTATCCTTAAAAACACCAAGCTTAAAATACTTAGCCATTTCTTCTGCAACCCACTTTTTAGCTTCAGAAGGAGTCATTCCCAAACCCGTTGGACAGGGTGATAAGACTTCCACTAATGAAAATCCCTTACCTTCTATTTGATTTTGTATTGCCTTACGAATGGCTTTCCTGGTTTGCATAACATGTTTCGCGTCGGTAATAGCTACTCGCTCAATGTAAACCGGTGCTTCCAGCGTAGCCAGTAACTCGCTAATACGAAGTGGATAACCCTCGTTTTTAACACTGCGTCCCAGAGGTGTTGTTGTAGTTCGTTGACCTATCAAAGTCGTAGGCGCCATTTGAGAGCCGGTCATCCCGTAAATGGCGTTGTTCACAAAAATGACAGTTATACTCTCCCCGCGATTGGCTGCTTGCAAAATATTATTTCCTCCTATAGCGGCTAAATCTCCGTCACCCTGATAACTGATTACGATAGAATTGGGAAGAGCTCGTTTAAGACCCGTACCGACAGCCGGAGCCCTGCCGTGAGCTACTTGAACATTGCCGCAATCGAAATAATAATAAGCGAAAACAGAACATCCTACCGGGCTAATTATAATCGTTTTTTCCTGAATACCAAAGTCATCTATCGCCTCCGCAATCAATTTATGAATCACTCCGTGACCACAGCCGGGACAATAGTGAGTACTTTGAGGGTTCGCTCCGGGCTTTCGGAAAAATGTCTCATAAAATGATTTGGGCTTTTGTAGTATTTCTCTTCTCATTGTTATAACTTTTTTAGCTAAAGTTTTTATGCTTTTAAGTCTTCAAAAATAGTTCTCAATTGTTCTAAAATTTCTTGTGTTGTGGGCACGACACCTCCCATATGACCAAAAAATTTTGTTGGACGTCTTCCTTCTAAAGCAAGGCGAACATCATCCACCATTTGTCCGTTGCTCATTTCTATAACGAAAAACAGTTTTGCTGTGTTTGATATTTCCTGAATTCTTTTTGTTGGAAAAGGCCATAAGGTGATCGGGCGCAGCAAACCAACAGGTAAATTTTCGGATCGTGCTTCTTCAACTACAGATTGTAACACCCGCGAAACGATTCCATATCCCATTAGTATTAATTCGGCGTCTTCTGTATACAGTTCGTCATATATTACTTCTGCCTCAGAAATTCTGCTATACTTCTCTTGAAGTTTATAATTGTGCTCTTCCAAATCATCAGGTTCTAGTTCAATAGAGGAGATGAGATTTTTAACAGTCTTTGCTGTTCCATCTACTATCCAGGATTTTTCAGGAAGTTTAGTTATGGGTTCGGGATGTTCCACCGGTTCCATCATTTGTCCAACAAAACCGTCTGTCAAAACCACTACTGGATTACGATATTTGTCAGCTAATTCAAAAGCCAGCTTTGTTAATTCACACATTTCCTGAGCACCATTTGGTGCTAAAACAATAAGCTTATAATTGCCATGACCGCCCCCTTTAACAATTTGATTATAATCACCCTGCTCTGGGGCAATATTTCCCAACCCGGGGCCTCCTCGCATAACATCAACAACGACCAACGGAAGTTCAGAACCGGCAGAATAAGAGATGCCCTCTTGTTTTAAGCTTATTCCGGGACCTGATGATGCAGTCATAACTCTTTGCCCCGCAGAAGATGCCCCATAAACCATATTGATCGCAGCAACTTCACTTTCTGCCTGGAGAAATGTGCCGCCAACCTGTGGAAAATACTTAGCCGCCGTTTCAGCAATTTCACTTGCCGGTGTAATAGGATAGCCATAGAAAGCTCTACAACCTCCTAAAATAGCACCATATACAACTGCTTCATTTCCTTTCATAAATAATCGTGACATATTTATTTAACCATTTAATTTGTTAACTATCTTTTACTTTTTTTGTAAACTCGAATAACACCAGGTTCTGGACATACATAGAAACAAATACCACAACCTGTGCACCCATTACCACTGTATTCAACCGGATGATAACCCATTACATTCAAGTTTTCAGATATCCTTAACACATTCACAGGACAAGCTTCAACACACAAACCGCACTCTTTGCACAAATCAAATTCAATTTCTACTCGTGCTTCTGATTTTCCCTCTTCACTTTTGGAAATTCTGTGGTCTTCCTGCAAGCGTGCACGGTTTTTACCCTGTTTAAAGATTTTAGTTTTTATGATTGGTTCTTTCATAATAAATAGGTTTTCCTTTTATTGCCGTCATTACAACAAGCGTTGAAAATTGCAACCACCACACAGTTACCTATTGCAGATGCTATTAATGGCTCGCCCATAGGAGTTAATTGTAAAATATCTTTTACTGATTTTTTTATGAATTCTTGATTCATTTTTAATACTAATAACTAAGCATTTACTGTTTACATTCACATTTATGAATGTCCCAATTCAAATGCCAAGCAACAGCAAAAGTGATTACTGTTTGTTTTTTAAGGAGTTAGGAGAATGGCATAAGAAGGAGTTAAGGTTCATTAAGTTGTGAGAAGGAAACGCCATTATATTAAATGATGCAAAAATGAAACGCG
>CBEPPX010000308.1:0-3330 GCA_965511205.1 uncultured Ignavibacteriales bacterium
TCAGCAATTTTTTGTGCGTTTCTGCAATGTTTTTCCATCCTGATAGCTAATGTCTTCAATCCCCTGTGAACGAGGAATGAATTGAATGGATCTATAACTCCGCCAAGCTGATTAAGCACTTTTCTAAAGCTCTTATAAGTTTCTTCATCCTTGACAACAATAATTCCTCCCACAACATCAGCATGTCCGTTAAGGAATTTTGTTAAACTATGCATTACTACATCTGCACCAAGCATTAAAGGATTTTGTAAAGCAGGACTCATAAAAGTATTATCAACCACAACTTTTGAATTTACACTTTTTGCCAGTTTAGAAATTTCTGCAAGATCGGAAACACATAATGTTGGATTGCCCGGAGTTTCAACATAAATAACTTTTGTGTTTGGTTTTATTGCCTTCTTAACTGCATCAATATCTGATGAATCAACTGATGTTGTTTCAACACCAAACTTTTTCATTATTGTATTAAGTAAAGTTATTGTGGGTCCGTAAACAGCTGCAGAGCAAACAACGTGATCGCCAGCAGAGAGCAGACTTGCAAAAATTGTGTGAATGGCTGCCATCCCGCTTGCGCAACCAAGTGCTTTGTGTCCTCCTTCAAGTTCTGCAATTGCATTTTCCATTGCTTCAATTGTAGGGTTAAGCATCCTGGTGTAAATGTATCCTTTCTCTTCACCTGCAAATAATGATGCTCCATGCTGAGCGGACTTGAATTTAAAAGTAGATGTCTGGTAAATTGGCGGAACAACTGCTCCATACTCATATTCACCAACTCCAGAATGAACACATTTAGTTTGAAAATCTACATCTTTGCTATGTTTCATTTTAAAATTCTCCCTGGTAAGTACTTATTAAAAACGATATTAAATTGATGAAGGATATATAATTTAAAATTCAACCTCAAAAATCTAATAGTTTATTTTATTTAGTTATGAAAAATAATCTTAATTATTTTTATAATCCAGAGAGAATAAAACTGAGAAATCCGGTTGCAGTAACCTGAAGTGTATTAACTCTGTTTAAGATCATTACAAATCCATTCTAAAATTCTTATATTTCAATTTCTTATTTAAAAAACTTGTAGAGAAAACTTGGCAAAAGAAAAAATACTTGTAACCTCAGCGTTGCCGTATGCCAACGGTCGGCTTCATCTCGGGCATTTAAGCGGGGCTTACTTACCGGCGGATATTTATGTGCGTTATAAAAGACTGAATGGCGATGATATTATTTACATCTGTGGATCAGATGAACATGGTGTGCCGATTACAATCAGCGCTGATAAAGAGAATGTATCACCCCAGGTAATTATAGACCGCTACCACGAATTGAACTATGATGCGTTTAAAAAATTTGGGATGAGTTTTGATAATTATTCCAGAACCAGCTTACCGATCCATCACGAAACGGCAAAGGAATTCTTCCTGGAATACTATAACAAAGGGTTGCTTAAGGAAAAGAAAACACTCCAGTTTTATGATGAAAAATCTAAAATGTTTTTGCCCGATAGATATGTTGAAGGTACATGCCCAAATTGTGGTTCTGAAGAAGCTCGCAGCGATGAATGCGAAAACTGCGGTAAACTTTATGAACCCTCAGAGTTAAAGAATCCAAAAAGTAAAATAAGCGGCGAGGAACCTGTACTCAAAGAAACTTCTCATTATTATTTTCCGCTTGGCGATTTTCAGCCGCAGCTTGAAAAATATATTAATGAGATGAATGCAAAGTATGGCTGGAGAGAGAACGTGATGCAGTACTGCCGCGGCTGGTTTAAGGATGGGCTGAAGGATAGGGCTGTAACCCGCGATCTGGATTGGGGAGTAAAAGTTCCTTTGGATGGAGCGGCGGGAAAAGTACTATATGTTTGGTTCGAAGCAGTGCTTGGATACATCTCCTCAACAAAAGAATATTCGCAAAAAATTGGCAAACCTGATTTGTGGAAAGAATACTGGCAGGATAAGAATACAAAATACGTTGCTTTTATAGGTAAAGATAATGTAGTATTTCACTGTATAGTTTTTCCTGCGATGCTAAAAGCATGGAATAATGGAGAAAAGGTAAAATATTGCTTACCTCAGAATGTACCTGCTAACGAGTTCCTTAATTTTGAAGGAAAGAAATTTTCCAAAAGCAGAAATTGGGGAATTGATGTAATTGATTTTCTGAAAATCTTCCCTGCTGATCCTCTTCGTTATACTCTGGCAGCTAATCTTCCGGAAAACAGGGATACAGATTTTCAATGGAAAGAATTTCAAGCTAAAAACAACAGTGAGCTTGCAGCTATTTTTGGAAATTTTATAAATCGTACTTTTACTTTTGCGCATAAACATTTTGATGGTAAGGTTCCATCGAAAGGTGAACTTAACGAGATGGATAAGGAGATGATTAAAACCGTTTCAGAATATCCGCAGAAAATTTCTGAGTACTTTGAGCGATATAAGTTAAAAGAAGGTACAAATGAAATTATGAATCTTGCACGTGCCGGTAATAAATATTTTAACGATTCAGAACCATGGAAAACTGTAAAATCTGATAAAGAGAAATGTTCTACAACAATAAATATTTGCCTGCAAACCATTTATACACTAGCAGAGTTGTTTGAACCGGTTGTTCCGTTTTCATCAATAAAAATTTTTAAAATGCTTAATGCTGAAAAAACTGAATGGCAAAAATGTGGTGATGAAAATCTTCCTGCAGAACATAAACTGAATGAGGCAGAAATTCTTTTTCCGCAAATAGAGGATAAGATGATTGATAAACAAATAGAAAAACTCGATGGTAGTGAATCCAAAAGCAATGCAGAGAATCTTATTAGTTATGATGATTTTATGAAAACAGAGCTAAAAGTGGCTGAAGTTATTAGTGCAGAAAAAATTGAGAAGAGTAAAAAGCTGCTAAAGTTAAGAGTAAAATTAAATTCAGAAGAAAGACAGCTTGTAGCAGGTGTTGCAGAAAGTAATAACCCGGAAGATTTGGTAGGTAAAAAAGTAGTAATAGTTGCAAATTTACAACCGGCTAAGATTATGGGCGTTGAATCCCGTGGTATGATTTTAGCGGTTGAAAAAGAGAACGGGGAACTGCAAGTTGTATCCGTTGATAATTCTGTTCATAATGGAATCCGTGTAAAATGAAATTAAATTATTCAATATATAATAAAAGGATAGTGATGAAGAAATTATTGTTTGTTTTTGTTATGATGATTACATCGACAATATTTGCTCAAAATCCTGTAGATAAAATTACAAGTGATTTAGATTATACGCTTGATAACGCCGCAGGAAATGAAGAGGTACACATCTGGGTTTTCTTTACGGATAAAGGAAACAACCTTGA
>CBEPPX010000309.1:0-3314 GCA_965511205.1 uncultured Ignavibacteriales bacterium
AATCTAAATTATTAAAACAACTTATTGTTGTTTACTCTCCTTATCTCTAATTTTAAATACAATTTTTCAATTATACTTTATCAAATCTTTTTTATGATTTTTAAATCATTTTATTCTTTTAAGGAATCACAATGAACAAAATGAAAGCACTTGTAAAAAAATATTCAAAACCCGGTCTCTGGCTTGATGAAGTTCCTGTGCCTGAATACGGGCCGAACGATGTACTGATAAAAATTCAAAAGACTGCAATTTGCGGAACAGACATTCACATTTATAATTGGGATGAATGGGCAAGTAAAACTATCCCTGTACCGATGGTTGTTGGGCACGAATATGTTGGCATAGTTGAAGCTTTTGGTGAGAATGTGAAGGATGTTAGAGTTGGTGAACTTGTAAGTGGTGAAGGACATATAACCTGTGGGCATTGCAGGAACTGCCGTGCCGGAAGAAGACATTTGTGCCCTAACACATTAGGTGTTGGCGTAAACAGACCCGGCTGCTTTGCAGAATATTTGGTAATTCCTGTTTCCAACATCTGGCATTGCGATCCGAATATTTCGAAAGATGTGCTTTCAATTTTTGATCCCTTCGGCAATGCAGTTCACACAGCTTTAAGTTTTGATGTTTTAGGTGAAGATGTTCTTATAACCGGTGCAGGACCAATCGGCATAATGGCATCAGCTATTTGTAAACACGCAGGCGCACGTTACGTTGTTATTACTGATGTTAATCCTTACAGGCTTGAGCTTGCTAAGAAAATGGGAGTGACCAAAGCAGTAAATGTTTCTAAAGAAAAACTTTCGGATGTTGTTAACGATCTTGGAATGATGGAAGGTTTTGATGTTGGGCTGGAGATGTCGGGAAATCCAAAAGCTCTTAATGACATGGTTGATGTTATGTTCCATGGAGGCAATATTGCATTGCTTGGAATTCTTCCATCAGACGCTGCAGTAGATTGGAATAAAATAGTTTTTAACGGTTTAACGCTACGCGGAATTTATGGAAGGAAGATGTTTGAAACCTGGTATAAAATGCAAGTAATGGTTCAAAGCGGATTGGATGTATCTCCTGTCATAACTCATCGCTTCAACTATTCAGATTTTGAAGAGGGATTTGAGTTGATGAAATCCGGTAACTCGGGTAAGATTATACTAAACTGGTAAAAATATTATCTAATTGCGTCTCTGCGACTTTGCGGTGAAAAAACTTTTTAACAAAAAGATATTCTAAAAGGAAATTACTATGACTGAAAAAACAAAAAATCATTATGAAAATATTCTTACATCAATAGAAAATGAAGGCTTATATAAAAGAGAAAGAATAATTACCAGCCCGCAAAGTGCAAACATTGAAGTAATGGGAGGACAAAAAGTTCTTAATATGTGCGCGAATAATTATCTCGGTTTGTCCAACCATCCTGAAATAATTAAAGCAGCTAAAGAGAGTTACGAAAATTGGGGCTACGGTCTTTCTTCAGTTAGATTTATTTGCGGAACTCAACAAATTCATAAAGAATTGGAAACGAAAATTTCTGAATTCCTCGAAATGGAAGATACAATTCTTTACACATCATGCTTCGATGCAAACGGCGGATTGTTCGAAACAATACTCACCGAAGATGATGCAATTATAAGTGATGAATTAAATCACGCAAGTATTATTGATGGCGTTCGACTGAGCAAGGCACAACGTTACCGTTACAAAAACAATAACATGAATGATCTCGAAGAAAAATTGAAGGGAGCAAGAGTTAAAAATGCTAAACAAATACTAATTGCTACCGATGGTGTTTTTTCTATGGATGGCTATGTTGCAAACTTAAAGGGTATTTGTGATCTGGCAGATAAATATGATGCAATGGTAATGGTTGATGATTCTCATGCAGTTGGCTTCATGGGTAAGCACGGTAAGGGAACACACGAACATAATGATGTGGTTGGCAGAATTGATATTATTACAGGGACACTTGGCAAAGCGTTAGGCGGGGCAAGCGGAGGTTACACAAGTGCACGAAAAGCAATTGTTGGTCTGTTAAGACAGCGCTCTCGTCCTTATCTTTTTTCGAACACAGTTGCACCAAGTATAGTTGTTGCTTCTCTCAAAGTATTCGATCTCCTAAGCTCAACAACCGATCTTAGAGATAAGCTTGAAGAAAACACAAAATACTTTAGAAAAAAAATAAAAGAAGCAGGATTTGAAATAAAAGAAGGTATTCATCCCATTGTTCCAATAATGTTGGGCGATGCAGTACTTTCACAAAAAATGGCTGCAAAATTATTGGAGAAAGGTATTTATGTAATCGGGTTCTTCTTTCCAGTGGTGCCTAAAGATACAGCAAGGATAAGAGTGCAGATTTCAGCAGCACATACAAAAGAAGATCTCGATTTTGCAGTTGAGAAATTCAGCGAAGTAAAGAAAGAAATGGGAATATAAATTCTTAGTGGAACTCTGTACCTTCTCGGCTTTCTCTGCTGTAAATGAATCACATCATCTGCAAAAAATGATTGATAAGATAGAAATCCATAAAGGCGACATAACCAAACTTAAAGTTGATGCAATTGTCAATGCTGCAAACACAACCCTTCTTGGCGGCGGTGGAGTGGATGGCGCGATTCATCGCACTGCAGGGAAAAAGTTGCTTGATGAATGTAAAACTTTAAATGGCTGCTTAACAGGAGAAGCAACAATCACAAAAGGATATGACCTTCCTGCAAAATATGTAATTCACACAGTTGGTCCTATTTGGAAAGGCGGAAATCATAGTGAAGATGATCTGTTGGCAAACTGCTATCGCAACTCACTTAAACTTACGATTGAAAATGGAATAAAAACAATTGCATTCCCTGCAATAAGCACGGGGGTTTATCACTTTCCTTTAGAGCGTGCAGTTAAAGTTGCTGTTGAAGAAGTAAAGAATTTTTTAAAAGAAAACAATTCAATTAAAAAAATTATTTTTGTTTGCTTTGATGATTTAACATTTCACTCTTACAAAGAAGAATTGAGCTTATAGATTAAACCAGGAAGAGTATTGCAACCCCTACAACCGCAATCAAAGCACCGACAATTGCCCGCCAGCCTAATTTTTCTTTATAGTAGTATCGAACAATAGGAAGCATAATTATCGGCATAGTGGACATCAACGTGGAAGCAATTCCGATTTGTGCATTTGCAATAGCTATTAAGCTTCCGGTAATTCCCAGCACAGGACCAAGTACTGTTCCAACCAGGGTTGCCCACAATGCTTTTGTATCTTTTGTGTAAACCTTAATTGGATTTTTATATCTTCTAAAAAGCAGGGCAAGCGGGAAAATAAT
>CBEPPX010000310.1:0-3308 GCA_965511205.1 uncultured Ignavibacteriales bacterium
ATAGAGTAGAATTAAATGGAAATAATTTTCCATTAAAATTACACATTATTCAGAAGCTAAATAGTCTTTAAAATATAGATCATCAAGGCAAAAATGATGAATGGCTTAAACGAATAGAACTAATTGATTATTCTAATTGAACGGAAATAAACTAAGAAGCGTTTATACTTCTGTTAAAAATATATTCAACGTTTTTAATCATCCGCCCGGAGCTAAAAATCTGTTCAACTTCTTTTTTACTTAAGTGATTCATAACTGTTTCCGATTTCATAAGTTCATCTTTAAGATTATTATCTTTATCAACCCAAACATCCATGGCAGAAGTTTGAACAATTCTATAGGCATCTTCTCTTGTAATTCCTTTATCAATTAGTTTTAATAAAACTGCCTGGGAAAAAACCAATCCGCGTGTAAGTTCAAGGTTTCTTTTCATATTATCAGGATAGATTAGTAAATGTTTGATAAGTTTTGTCATAAGATCGAGCATATAATCAAGCGCAATAAAACTATCAGGAATAATTATTCTTTCAACGGAAGAATGAGAAATATCTCTTTCATGCCAGAGAGCAACATTCTCTACAGCAGCTATAGCATTACTTCTCAGTATCCTTGCTAACCCGGTTACTCTTTCGCTTACAATTGGGTTACGCTTATGAGGCATTGCCGAAGAACCTTTCTGACCTTCGGAAAAATATTCTTCTGCTTCTAAAACTTCAGTTCTTTGGAGGTGCCTAATTTCAATCGCAATTTTCTCAAGTGTAGCACCGCTTAAAGCCAGTACATTCATAACTTCAGCATGCCTATCACGTTGAATAACCTGTGTTGAAACCGGTGCAGCTTTTAATCCCATTTTACTGCAAACATATTCTTCAACTTTAGGCGAAAGATGTTCAAATGTTCCGACTGCTCCAGAAATTTGTCCAACACTTATTGATTCCACCGCATTTGTTAGCCGTTCAATATTTCTTTTTACTTCTTCATACCAGAGAGCAAACTTAAGTCCCATAGTTGTTGGTTCAGCATGAATTCCGTGCGATCTGCCAACACATATTGTATTTTTATGTTCGATGGCTCTTACTTTAAGAGCATCTTTTAATTCATTTAATCTTTTTAAGATAAGTCCGCCAGCAGTTTTCATCTGGTAGGAGAGGGTAGTATCTAAAATGTCTGAAGATGTCATACCGTAATGAATATGTCGTGATTCGGGACCAACGTATTCTGCAACATTTGTAAGGAAGGCAATTACATCGTGCTTGGTTGTTTCTTCAATTTCAAGGACACGCTTAACATCAAAATTTGCTTTTTCCTTAATCACTTTAACATCTTTGTGCGGAATCTCACCAAGTTCGGCACGCGCTTCACATGCAAGCACTTCAATTTTTAACCAGGTAGAAAGTTTAAATTCATCTTCCCAAATCTTTCCCATTTCCGGAAGTGTATATCTTTCAATCATCTGTTGCGCTCCAGTTTCATTTGTTTTGTTAATTTATTGTGATCTCTGATTATTTTAACATCAATAACCTGATCTGTTCTAAATTCATGGAAAACTCCAAAGATTGTATTTTCATTATTTATCTTGAAATCATTTATCTCTATTATAATATCACCAATTTCTATTCCGGCATTATCTGCCGGAGAGTTACTGTAAACTTTAGTAACAATAACTCCTTTGGTATCATCAAGATCATAATAAGTTGCAACACCTTCATCAATAGATTGAATTTCCATTCCAATTTCAAAATCCCTGTTAATTTTTCCGTGCTCTTTTAATTCATCAACAATGCTAATAATTTTATTTATAGGGATGGCAAAACCAAGACCTATACTTCCCGTATTTCCGCCAGCTGTAAATATCAGTGTGTTCATTCCTATTATTTCGCCAAGACTATTAACTAAAGGTCCGCCGCTGTTCCCACCATTGATAGCAGCATCTGTTTGGATCATATTTAAATAATATCTTTCGTTAATTGGTTCAAGGTTCATACCGGATGCACTAACTACACCAACAGTTACAGTTGGTTTTTCATTCAGTTCAAATAATCCGAAAGGATTACCAAGAGCAATTACCCATTCGCCAATAATAATATCATCAGAATTTCCTGGTTTGATGTTTGGAAGGTTTTCACCATCAATTTTAAGCAGGCAAATATCGGAAGCCATATCTGTTCCAATAACTTCTGCTTCAAATGTTCTTCCATCCGTTAGTGTAACTTTTACTTCTGTTGCATGACCAGCAACATGATCATTAGTAACAATATACCCATCCGGTGAAATTATATAACCCGAACCAAGTCCTTTAACTTCTCTGTTTGTAGAGCCCCTGTCGCCAAAAAATTGCCTGAAGAAAGGATCATCAAAAAAAGAAAAGAAGGGATCTTGATACTGCCTATTTTCGATAACGTTAATACCAACTACAGAAGGACTGACCTTTTCAACAGTTTGAGTTAATATGTTTCTACGGGATTTGAATATTTCATCATTTAAGTTGTTTCTATCCTGTAATTGTGTTGGAACAAATCCTGTTTCATATGGATTTGTAGAATTCTTTTCACTACTGCCATCTGCTTTAATAAAAAGGATTCCTGCAAAAAGAAGCGCAACAGATAAAATAGTAATGATGTATGTTTTTGTATTAACCATTTTTTATAACTCTGCTAGATTTTTGTTTTTCAATTATTTCTTTAAGTGGTTCAATATGTTTAATGAAAATAATCATGAGCACTGCTGCCACAATAGCTATGAGTGATGAACTGCTTTCCGGTTTTATTGTCGAATATTTCATTGCTATATCGGCTGTATTAAAGAGCAACAGCAAGGTAAAAATAGTCGCTGCAATATTAGCAATATGATGATTTCTTTTCATCAGATAAAATATTACCCAAAGAAGAATCCAACCCAAAACAATGTAGGGAAAAATAACAAGTCCTCCACCCGCAGTTACTGCAAGCCCTCTTCCTCCTTTAAAGCCGAGCCAGGGATTAAAACAGTGTGCAAAAACAGCAAACAGCATTGCCAGTGCCGGGAATATAAATGATTCCGGATAGAGTAGGTGAAGAAGATAAGCACTTAATGCACCTTTAAGAGCATCAATTAAGAGAACAGAAACACCGATAAGTTTAGATTTACTAGTACGAATTGTATTTAGGGCTCCCACATTTCCTGATCCATCTTTGGTAATATCTATTCCCCTAAAAGTTTTTACCAGCAGAAAAGCGGTTGGAAATGAGCCTAAGATGTAACCGACTGATGTACTTAAAAGAAATTCCATTAAATATAATAAATACAATTGATTGAAGGTTTTAATTTAA
>CBEPPX010000311.1:0-3304 GCA_965511205.1 uncultured Ignavibacteriales bacterium
ATAAAGGAGAGGGAAAATTATAAACCCCTCTCCTTTATAAGGAGAGGGGCAGGGGTGAGGTCTTTAATTGCTTTCTCTATTCTTTCAAAAGCTTTATTCGGATTTCCAAATAATTCATCATCTAAAATGTGTACAAATTTAATTCCGAATGCTTCTAATTCTTTTTGTCTTTTTATATCATATTTTTTTTGTTCAATGGCATTGTGAGAAGCACCATCAAGTTCTACCGCTAACTTTATTTCTGAACAATAATAATCTGTTACATATTGATCAACAGAATATTGACGTCTGAACTTATAACCTAACAATTGTCTGTTCCGTAAAAAATTCCATACCAATTGTTCTGCTTGCGTTGAATATCTGCGCAGTTTTCTTCGTTTTTCCTTTTCGGTTGTTTTGTTATAGTGTTTAGTCATTACTTTTTAGTGTTCCCAAAATCCTTTATATCCTAACATTCCCTCTCCTTTAGAAGGAGAGGGGCAGGGGTGAGGTTTATGGAAGCTTCGGATATTTCTTAAAATCAGGTTTCCGTTTTTCAAGATATGCTTTTTTACCTTCCTGTGCTTCTTCACTCATATAATATAGAAGAGTTGCATTACCGGCAAGCTCCTGTATTCCTGCCTGTCCATCAAGTTCAGCATTAAAAGCAGATTTTAAAAGCCTGATCGCCATCGGGCTGTGCTGTAAAATTTGCTTTGCCCATTCAACACCTTCTTTTTCAAGATCATCAACCGGAACAACTTTATTTACCAAGCCCATTGCTTCCGCTTCGTTTGCATTGTATTCTTTGCAAAGATACCAGATCTCTCGTGCTTTTTTCTGTCCAACAATTCTTGCAAGATAGCTTGAACCAAAACCTCCGTCAAAGCTACCAACTTTTGGTCCTGTTTGCCCAAAGATAGCGTTATCCGCTGCAATAGTTAAATCGCAGACAACGTGTAAAACGTGCCCGCCGCCAATTGCGTAACCTGCAACCAGCGCTATTACAACTTTTGGAATGCTTCTGATTAATTTTTGAAGATCTAAAACATTCAGCCGGGGAACTCCATCTGTGCCAACATATCCTTTATCTCCGCGTATCCTTTGATCTCCACCAGAACAAAATGCATACTTGCCATCTTTTGCCGGACCGTAACCTGTTAATAAAATTACTCCTATTTCCTGGTCTTCCCTCGCATCTGAAAATGCGTCATACATTTCAATTATTGTTTCCGGGCGGAAAGCATTTCTTACTTCAGGGCGGTTAATAGTTATTTTTGCAACACCATCCATCCGCCCAGCGGGATCTTCGATTTTTTCATAGATGATGTCCTTATAATCTTTAGTTTTTTTCCAGGCATACTTCATAATAAATCCTTATGGTTCTTAATTTCATTCTGCTAAAATATTGAAAAAGATGATGATTTAGAATTGATTTAGAAAATGGTTAATCGTATCTGTAATTTTAACCGTTTCCTCCAAATGCACATTATGCCCTGCATTCTTTATTATTTGATGATTGGCGGAAGAAAAATTTTCAACAAGATCTTTATTGATTTGAGTGAACTTGGAATCAAGTCCACCGGTGAGTAAGAGAACAGGAAAATCGAGCGATGATAATTTATCTCCTAAATAAGGCATTCTCCCTGTGCCAAATCCTCTTAAAGAATTAGCAAGCCCAATGGATGAATTTTGTAATTTTTCCATTCGTAGTTTTTGCAGCAGATCGTTTGAAAATCTTTTTTGCGTTCCAAAAATTTCCAGGTTCATCCAGTGATCAATAAATTTTTCAATGCTGTTAGTTTCAATAAAGTCTGCTAGCTCTTTATCACTTTTAATTCTTTCTTCTCTTTCAACAGGATCTTCAATTCCGGCAGAAGTGCTTTCGAGTATCAATCCTTTTATTCTATCCTGATAATTGATTGCAAAACTCAACGCAACTCTTCCTCCCATTGAATACCCAAGAAGAATTACTTTTCCTTTTGTAAAGTGATTTATAATATCCAAAAGTTGTGCGTTCATAGATGAAGGAGAGTATTGCTCAAATTCTGTTGGCGCATCACTTTTCCCATGCCCGATTAAATCAACCGCAATTTTGTTGAAGCGATTATCAACTATTTCAGCCGTCTTTTTCCAATCATTTGCAGAGCTGGTAAAACCATGAAGGAGGATCAGCGTTTCTTTAGAAGGATTAATTTCTGAAAAGAGTTCAACATTAAGTGAAATATTTTGGGAGAAAATTTTCATCAAACTTTAAATGCGGTATCAATTACACTTTTCACTTCTTCAAGATATTTATTTCTTAGTTTTAATGATTTTCCAGCATCGGTTTTTATTTCGAACACATTAAGTTTAGTACTTCCAACT
Source organism: uncultured Ignavibacteriales bacterium (assembly GCA_965511205.1). Taxonomy (GTDB): domain Bacteria; phylum Bacteroidota; class Ignavibacteria; order Ignavibacteriales; family Ignavibacteriaceae; genus JAZGGS01. Next base: position 2,347 of record CBEPPX010000311.1, read on the forward strand.
GAATCACTTATTGAATTACTAAGTTGTGCCCAGCTTTTTACAAGTATGTATTCTACCCCAAAAGAAGCGATAATATTTTTCAAGTTTAAATTGTGAGGAGTTAAAAAGTACTCCTTTTGAATTGATCTTTCTTTAGAAACGGGGAGTGATTCGAAAATTCCCCCGCCGTTATTATTAATTAAGATTATTGTTAATCCTGCAGGATATTTATTTGCAGCAGCCAGAGCATTTAAATCGTGTAAAAATGATAGATCGCCGGTTAAAAGAAAAGCCGGCTCGTTAAGCTGCGCAATACCCAGCGCCGTTGATGTAACTCCATCTATTCCGCTTGCACCGCGATTGAAATGAACTATCAATTCTTTTTTAATACAAGCAGCATAATTATCAAATTCTCTTATCGGCGAACTATTACCAACTAAAACGTGAGCCTTGTTTGGCAATGCTTTCAGGATTTTATTTATTATTCCCGGTTCATTTGGGAAAGTTGATTTTTCAATAACTTCAGCTTTTATCTTTTTTGCCAAAGCTTCTGCTTTATTGAAATCGTTTAACCAGACAGAATTATTTCTCTCAAGTTTTAGTTCAGTCAAATGATTGACAAGCTCTATGTTAAATTCCTCAGGGTTATATTTTATAACCGCTTTTGATTTTCTTGAAGGATCGAACCAATCACCAAATTCATTTATTATATAACGAGGCGCATCACAGTTTTCTAAAAAATTTTCCAGCGAAGAAGATGTTGCTGTTCGCCCAAACTGCAGAATTAACTTTGGCTTATGAGAATTACAAAATTTAGTGCTTCTTAAAAATGCATGATAGTTCGATAATATTTTTTTATCGTTTATTCCAACATTAAACCTTAGATGAGAAACTGCATCAGCAATTATCGGATAGCCAGCGCGTGAGGAAAGATATTTTAACTGTTTCCTTAAATTAATGTCATATTCCATCGGTCCGG
>CBEPPX010000312.1:0-3284 GCA_965511205.1 uncultured Ignavibacteriales bacterium
TTGCTTCCTGGTTTTTAAAATTAATATAAATGTTTCCAAAACAGCATTCCTCAATTTCTGATTTTACTACCGAGTTTCTTCTTAATAAAGCTTTTATTCGTGCGTGCAATTCTCTAACACTAAAAGGTTTAGTTACAAAATCATCTGCGCCCAGCTCAAGCCCCAGCACCTTATCCATTTCTTCTTTTTTACTTGTTAGCATAAGAATCGGCGTACTCACACCTTCCTTTCTAAGATCTTTGCAAACATCCATTCCGTTTTTACCGGGAAGCATCAGGTCTAGTATAATTAGATCGAAGTATTCAATTCTTGCTTTTTCATATCCCTCCTGCCCATCTGAACTGGATGAAACTTCATAATGTTCTTCCTCCAATGATGCTTGGAGCCCTGTAAGAATAGCAGGGTCGTCTTCAATTACCAGTATCTTTCTCATCCTAATTTCTCCATTGGAAATAATAAAGTAAATTTGCTGCCTTTACCAGCCGTCGTTTTTACAATTACTTCCCCTTGGTGTGCATCCAGTATGTGTTTCACAATTGCGAGCCCCAAACCGGTACCTTCAGCTTTAACCAAATTGGTATTTTTTGTACGAAAGAAAGGATTGAAAATATTTTTCACATCTTCATCGGCAATACCTGCTCCTTCATCTTTTACACCAATTACTGCGTAACCATTTTGATTCAGTGTGGTAATTTTTGTTTCTGTTTTTACGGGAGAATATTTTATTGCGTTTGATAAAAGGTTAAGCACCGCTTCTTCAACTGCATCCGGATCGGCTTTTATTATTAGTTTTTCTTTACAAATTTCTTTCTTCAACAAAATTTTAGCTATCTTAAACTGGTATTCAACAGATCTTACCGCTCGCTCTACTATATCGTTAAGTGAAACAGAAATGAATTCGTAAGTTTTTATACCTTTTTCAATTTTTGCAAAATCCAATACGTTATCTATAAGCCTGCGTAACCTTTCACTTTCACCTTCAATTATTTGTAAATATTCTTTCGATTTTTTATCTGAAATATTTTTATTACCCTGCAGTAATTCTGAAAACATTTTAATAGAGGTAAGTGGAGTTTTAAGTTCGTGTGTTACGCTGGAAACAAAATAAGATTTTATTTTGTTCAGTTCTTCCAACCGTTCCGATTCAAGCTGCTCACGAATTAGTTCCTCCTGTAGTTGAATCCTGTCTATGGTTAAAGCGGCTGTTGATGAAACACTGTTAAGCAAATCTATATCTTCTTTAAAATATCTCGCATCCGATTTTTTCTCTCCCAGCACTATAAATCCATGAACCTGACCTGAAGGCGATTTAACTGGGAATATAAGCGCCATACCCCAACGTTTATAAACCTTGAGATCGGCTGATTCGACTACTACCTCTCTCTCAACTAAGTCATCTAATGCTATCGGCAGAGAAAAATCTGTTTTCAGTTTTTCTGCTTCTAACTTGACACTCCTGTTTTTTAAAAAATCATATCCTTTTTGTGCAAGTATTACAATCCTGCTATCAGATTTGCGAAGAGTAAAAAAACCAATTTTATAAACCGGTATTAATATATCGGTGTGTGCAACAATTTTTTCAGCTAAAGATTGGACATCATTCGATTCCTTAATGTCGGCAATAAATTTTATCTGTTCTTCACGGTAATTATACTCAAGCCGGAAGAATTTTTTATCAACAAATTTCTGGATGATATTTTTAAGCGGTTGCAGCAATATTGCAACCAGCAGCGCTGTTATAACTGAAGGGATGGCTGGGTTAACATCACTTACAAATAGAGTGATGATTGAAGTTAACCCAATGTAAACCAATATGATTATTGCCAGGATAATTGAGTAAACTACACTGCGCCTTATAATTACATCAATATCCATAAATTGGTGCTTAACTATCGCAATTCCAAAAGTGACCGGAACGGCTATAAGGAAGAGTAATACAACAGCTTCCGGCAAAAGACTATGACCTAATAAAAAAATCGGCAATATCCAGAAGATAATAAAGCTGAACGGTCCGATAAAAAACCCGAGAAGAAGCCATTTTAGTTTCTGGCGTTCCTGCAGTGTTTTTGAAAGCGTGTAGGCACGGATACAAATTGTGATTGCCATTATTACACAAGTCATAACAAAAATTCTAAATACTGAATTATAATACCACACATAATTTTTCATCTGGTCTATGTTACCGCCTACTGTTGATGTTAAAAATAAGTATGATAGAATAAATGCATTAACAATGCCAATTAAATAAAGCAGAGATAACAGTTTTTTAATTCCTGGTATTGGTTTTCCTATAAATGTGGTTGTAAGACTAATAAAAAAAACAGGCATAAAGTTGTAAGCGAATAACCAGATAATCCTGTTTACATAACCATAACCCAGCGGTGGTGCAACATAATTTCCACCAGTCATTATAATAACAATACCCAAACCAAGGCTTGCCAGGTGAAACATTGTAGCCGAAATATTATCTGGTGCTTTTATCCTAACAAATATTGCCAATGATATAAAAACGAAGCCAACTATCACAATCATTAGCAGGTCGAAGAATGAATAATAATTGACTAATTTAACATAAAACTGTTCCGATTTACCATTTTTAAACAGTTCCACAGATAGAATATCATCAATATTTTTTCCATCAAGATACAATTCAACCTCTTCCCATCCTGTGAAGGAATTCCTTTCTATCGAAGATATTGTATCACCTACAGCAAAAGAATCTTCAGTATCTAAGACTTTATAAATAACGTGATATGAGCCGGTTGTTGAAGTGCTGAAAGGAAGGTCGGCTTTTATAGAAATAATATGTAATCCCACAAAACAGAGCAGTATAATAACTACATCTATAATAAGAAGTGCGATTTTATTTTTGATGACACCAACCATTCAAAAAACCATGTTCTTACTATTATTTCCCTCAATAAAGGAAAATCAAGAAACGATGTGTTAAATCATATCTAAATTACACCAAGATTATTTTAAGTGCAATAAAAATCAGGTATTTAGATGATATGCACATATCTCCAAACTTTTTTATTACCTGATATTTAGTAATTGACTTTTACCTGTTATAAGGACTAATTTTACTCAATTAATATATTATCTCCAGAAATTGTGGGGTATGAAATGATAAAATCAGCAGTGTTTCTTTTAGCGGGTCTATTATTCATTACTTCAGAAATGCTTCCGCAAAAACCCGTAGACAATAACACTTATTACCAAACCGGTACACCTAGTCACTCATATCTTAACCTGAACAATATTTCTAAAGTGATGAATAATAG
>CBEPPX010000313.1:0-3275 GCA_965511205.1 uncultured Ignavibacteriales bacterium
GGTGCCTGCGGATTAATATCTTTAAATGCCAAAACATTTTCCGATTCAAAAACTATATCGGCGGGAATTTCTTTGTTTATTATTTTAGAGAAGATGGTACTCATAGCTACTCACCTTTTTCAATTTCATATTTTTTCATCTTATTGTAAAGATGGCTTCTTTGAATATCCAAAATTTCCGCTGTTTTACTAATGTTCCAGTTGTTTTCATTCAATTGCTTAACAATAAATGCCCTCTCAGCTTTCTCTTTAAATTCCTGGAATGAATTGCTATCATCAATAATGCTGTCCATTGTTGCACGACTTGGTGCAAATAATACTTCTATATCTTTTCTTTCAATCTCTCTTTTATCAATAATGATAATAATTCTTTCAACAATGTTTCTTAGTTCTCTTACATTACCGCTCCAATTCATTTCCTGCAAAAGTTTTATTGCATCAGTGGTAAACTTAGTAGGCGCTTTTTTATGCCTGGCAGTTATATCATTTGCAAAAAATTCTAAAAGGATAGGAATGTCATCCTTTCTTTCTCTTAAGGGAGGAATTTCAATTGGGATAACGTTTAACCTGTGAAAAAGGTCTTCCCTGAAATTTTCTTTTTCAATTTCCTCTAATAAATTTTTATTTGTTGCTGCAATTATCCTTACATCAACATCAATCTTTTTACCACCCCCAACACGTTCTATTTTTCCATCCTCAATTGCACGTAAAACCTTTGCCTGCGCCTGATGGCTCATATCACCAATTTCATCTAAAAAAATTGTTCCTTTATTAGCTAGTTCAAACTTTCCAATACGCTGTTGAACAGCACCGGTAAATGAACCTTTCTCATGTCCAAATAATTCAGACTCAATAAGCTCGTTAGGAATTGCTGCACAGTTTACTTCAATAAACGGATTATCTTTTCTACTACTGTTTTTATGAATTGCCCTTGCGACTAACTCTTTACCCGTACCGTTTTCACCTGTTATTAAAACCCGTGTATTGAGTGGTGCAACTTTTTCTATCAGCTCAAGTATATTCTTAATCTGTTTACTATTCCCAAGTATATCACCCCCGCCTTCAAGAACTTTTTTAATCTCTATGTTTTCTGTAAGAAGATTAAATTGTTCAACTGCATTCCTGGTGCTAAGTAACAATTTATCCCTATCGATCGGCTTTTCGATAAAATCGAAAGCACCTAACTTTGTTGCTCTAATTGCATTTTCAACACTACCATGTGCAGAAATAATTATAACCGAAAGAGAAGGATTTTTTGCTTTAACTTTTTTTAGTACTTCAAATCCACTCATTTCAGGCATCTGAATGTCTAGTAGTAATCCAGAATAATTATTGGATGATAATTTTGAAATGCCTTCGGTGGCTGAGGTAGAATAGGCAACACTGTAACCTTCGTATTCGAGGATCATTTTTATGCTTTCGCAAATTTCTTTTTCGTCATCAATTATTAGTATTGAATTCATAAACTGAAAATAAAATATCTTAGTGAACGAATAACCATTACCTGTGATGGAAGAGTTTTAGGTTCTATATCAAGCGCTTCCCCAAAAAGTTTACCATACCAATTAACATCTATATCGCGTAAATCAATCTTAGATTGAACCTTGAAATCCTCTTCAAAAGCTTCCACAAAATAACCAATTAGATTTCCTAAATCAAAGAGTGTGATTGAATAAGAAATGAATGCACTCCCATAAAAATGTGCCTGTTTATCTACATCTCCGTGTTCTGTTGCGGGAGAATCGTAAAAAAGATACCTGGGCAGTTGCTCATTTTTTTTAAGGAAGATTGAATCACTTGCCGAAATAAGGGGATAATAAAATACGTTTTTTAAGATTGGCGTTACAATTGGCACTTCATTATAGGGAACGGTTGTAAACGTTAATGCCAGAAGGGCTTCCGAATAATCTCCATCAAAATAATTTACTGCTCTTAAATATATTGAATCAACTAAAGCTAAATCAAGGTTAGAGGATTTAAGCTCATTAAAATATTCTGAAGCAATAAAACCTGATAAGTAATTAACTGCCTTGGAAAGATTGCTTTGCTGGGAAAATATGAAGAAGGGAAATAAAATAAGTGGTAGGAACATTTTTTTCATCGTTACAAAGAAAATAGTCTTAAAAATTGTCTAAATCTTCTAAGTCTGTATAACGCCAGTATTAAACTTCGGTATGTCTGGATTGTTATTTGCAGCTTCAATTCCCATAGAAACATATTTACGGGTTTCAGCAGGATCAATTATTTCATCCACCCATAATCTTGCTGCGGCATAATAAGGATTGTTTTTATCATCATAAGCTTTTGTAATTTCATCATGCAGTTTTTGCTTTGCTTTTTCTGTAACTTTCTCTCCTTTTTTTTCTGCCTGCTTGATTTTAATATCCAATAAAACACTGCTTGCCTGCGAGGAACCCATAACAGCTATCTTTGCATTTGGATAAGCATAAATAAACCTTGGGTCATATGCTTTGCCGCACATTGCATAATTACCTGCACCAAAGCTGTTTCCAATAATTATTGTAATCTTTGGTACAACAGAGTTAGCAACTGCATTAACCATTTTGGCTCCGTCCTTAATTATACCTCCGTGCTCGGCACGGCTGCCAACCATAAAACCAGTAACATCCTGCAAAAACAATAAAGGAATTTTTTTCTGGTTACAGTTCATAATAAATCGTGTTGCCTTATCAGCACTATCAGAATAAATAACTCCGCCCACCTGCATTTCTCCAAGTTCTGTTTTATTAACTTTACGCTGGTTTGCAACAATACCAACCGCCCAGCCATCAATCCTTGCGTAAGCAGTTATTACAGTCTTACCATAACCTGCTTTATATTCATCAATCACCGAATCATCAACAAATCTTGCAATCACTTCATAAGTATCGTAAGGTTTTACAGTATCTTCAGGAAGTAAGCTGTAGATTTCTTCAGGTTTAAATTTTGGTGGTTTCGGTTTTACTCTGTCAAATCCAGCTTCATCTCTTTTACCAAATTTATCTATCAGGCTTCTTATCTGCGCTATGCACTCCTCATCATTTTTCATTATGTAATCTGTAACACCTGAGATATTGGATTGAACACGTGCTCCACCCAATGATTCGTTATCAATTAGCTCACCAATCGCAGCGCGAACCAGGTGTGCTCCCGCAAGAAAAACTGAACCTTCACCTTCGACTATAAGTGCTTCATCGCTCATTATAGGAAGATAAGCGCCGCCGGCAACACAAGGACCCATAATCGCAGAAATCTGGGGAATACCCATTGAAGAGA
>CBEPPX010000314.1:0-3271 GCA_965511205.1 uncultured Ignavibacteriales bacterium
AGATCTATTGAACGAACAAAGTATTACATAAACAGACTTATCAAAGGTCTAACCGAAAATAAAACCTCGAAGATTAATGATTTAAACCTGAACCGGTGGAAAGAGTATGAAGATCTTATTACAGACAGTTTGTGGATTCTGAAAAAACGTGATAAATCAGGCGCACACAAAGCTGATTACTGGGGAAACTTTATTCCGCAAATTCCCAACCAGTTTATTAGAAGATACACAAAAAAAGATGACTGGATTCTTGATGCTTTTGCGGGAAGCGCTACAACCCTCATTGAATGTAAGCGACTCAATAGAAATGGAATTGGCGTTGAACTGAATTCAGATGTGGTAAAGCTTGCAAAAAGGAATGTTGCTAAAGAAAAAAACAGAAACAAAGTAAAGATAAAATTGGTGGAAGGAGATAGCACAAAAGTTAATCTTAGGGATGAATTAAAAAAAGCGGGAACTAAATCAGTTCAGTTTGTTTTTCTTCATCCGCCTTACTGGGATATAATTAAATTCAGTAAAAAGAAGAATGATCTTTCAAATGCAAAATCGGTTGAAGAATTTTTAGAAATGTTCGGAAAGGTTGTTGATAACACATGCAATGTGCTGGAAAATGGAAGATACCTTGCAGTTGTAATTGGCGATAAATACTCTGACGGTGAATGGATACCGCTTGGTTTTTATACAATGCAGGAAGTTATGAAGCGCGGGTTCAAATTAAAATCTACCATAGTTAAGAATTTTGATACAACAAAAGGAAAGATGAACCAGAAAGAGCTATGGCGTTACAGAGCGCTTGCAGGAGGGTTTTACATATTTAAACATGAATACATCTTCCTATTTAAAAAAGAAAAAGGAAAGCAAAATGTTTAAGCCAACAGAAAAAAACCAAATGAGAATATTTGTTGCGTTCCTTATCCTTTGCATAGTTATAATCTTTGTTGCTTTAGTGATCGGCTGCTCAACAAAAGAAGCTGGAGTTAATGTGAGACTGCACGATATCTGGGCGCTGGAATCAATTAACGGCGAAGAATTTGTAAAGGATGAACAAACCGGGAACCATCCGGTTATAGAAATTTACTTGGAGGAAGAAAGAGTACACGGTAATGCAGGATGCAATACTATTAATGGTACGGTTAAAGTTGATGAAAATAATATTTCATTTTCAAATATCATCACAACAGAAATGGCTTGCCCGGGAGATATTGAACAAAGATTCCTAACAGCGCTTCAGAGTGTTGATAATTATGAAATAGAAAAGTTAAGATTGTTTTTATACGAAGGTGAAGAAGAACGATTAGTTTTTAGAAAAATAGATTAAACAAAAACAATTTACTTGCAAAGTGATTTAAGAAAAATAGAAACCGAACTTAAAAAGCGTTTAACTTACCCTTACAAATGGGGGAGGAAACAGAATAATGAATTTGATAAACTTACCAATTTTATTTACCGCACTTTTTTATTTGATGATGTTATTAAGGAGATAAACAGCAGGTTTAAAAAAGATAAGGAACATCTAAACATTTCTAACTACGCTTTAAACCGGTGGTACAATTTCTGGTCCGCACAGGCGGTGGAGAAAATTTTCTGCTCGCTGCCAAACATTAAACCTGCTTTAGATAGCAAAGATAGATTAGTTGATTTTACAATTGACGGTTTTAAGTTTGATCACAAAACCTCTGTCTTCCCAAAAAATTTCCCTTATCCAATTAAAGAAGCTGTTAAGAAAACAGATGAATTAATTAGATGGCTTTACAAAAACCAATCACAGCAGCAAAGGATGCATTTAAAGAACAGGTTATTTGTTGTTCTATATTCACCGGATGATGAGCACTGGAAACTGAAAGCCGAAATAAACTGGCTGAAGGAAAGAATCGAAAAATATATGCTTGGTTTTAATCCACACTACCTTCTAAAATTTCCACTCGAGTCTGATCATCAAACCCTGGCGGATGTTATTTGGGCTGTAAAAGCTTAATATGACATCTACTTATGTCTCAATTTCTTCATATGTGACCTGTAACACACGGTTGAACATATTTCAAGAATGAAAACAATTAAGAATCAGTAATACTTGCCTAATATAAAATGGTTTGCTAAATTCAATTTCGGTTAACTGAGGTTACCCTTTTTTATAACTCAACTTAGTTCACTACTCAATATTAATATTTAAACAGGAGAGCAGTATGAATTTTATGCGAAGTTCGTTTGTTTTGTTTTTATTAATTGTTGCCGGTACAGCAAGTGCCCAAACAATTTATGATTTTCCAACTCTCTACGCAGAAAAGTCTACAAAAACGGTTACCAGTGGTGTTGATATAACTACTACAGAACAGATTTATATAGTAGAAAGTGGAAATAAAACAGCCAGGTATATAACTGAGATAAGAAATATTAGCATGGCAAATATTGTTGAGGAGAGTAGAAGTGTTAGTATAGTGGACGGCAATTGGGTTACAACCTACAATCCTGATACAAAAGAAGGAACTGAAATGAAGCTTGATATCATCGGAAATCTTGCGGGAACGTCTGAAGATGAGCAGCAGCAAATGGCCGAACAGATTGGACAATCAATGAACACAGAAACTGAAGATATAGGGACAAAAGAAATAGCCGGAGTAACATGCACGGGGACAAGATCAACAACAAACCTTATGGGTATGAATACCGTAACGGAAATATGGATGTATAAAAAGTTTATTATGGAAACTAACAGCAATGGCTCAGGTACAACGGTAAATGAAAAGGTAACAAAATTTGAAGAAGGCGCAAACATTGATCCTGAAAAACTAAAAGTTCCTGCCGATGTAACGATAACAGAAATAAGTTCACCCCTTGGCAATTAATTCTTATCAATTTTATTAAATAATCACCCGGAGACAATTATGAAGTTTTTAATTCCATTATTTATTCTAATGACATTTTCTGTGTTTGCACAAATAGGTATTGATCTTGAAAAAAAGATTGAAAACAAGGTAAACAAAGAGCTAAACAAAGCCACTGATGATGCCATTAATGAAACCACTGAAACTATAAAGAATGGCGGCGAAGAAGAAGATGAAAATACGAGCACTGAAGATAAAACAATTGATAACAACTCAAATACAAATATTGAAACGAACACTCAAAATAGCGAAATAGAACAGGGAACCACCGAGGAATTAAAGATGTGGTCTAAATATGATTTTGTTGCGGGAGAAAAAGTAATTTTTGAAGATGACCTTTCAGGGGAAGAGAGTGGAGAGTTTCCTTCACGCTGGGATTTACTGAGCGG
>CBEPPX010000315.1:0-3251 GCA_965511205.1 uncultured Ignavibacteriales bacterium
ATAATAAGTAAACATAAGATGAAAATCAGACTTCTAATAATATTTTTACTTTTTATTAAGCTGGTTGCGTCAGCGGAAAATACTCGCCATTTTCCCGTTACTGATGCCACACAAAACCGTTAGTAGCAAGCTGAAAAAAAATGGGGGTTAAACTTAGAATAAGAAAAGAGAAACACAAAATCAGTATAATGTAAATCATGAAAATAAAGAAGCTTGAAATAATTCAAAATCCTCAAGTCAAATTAAAGTTTAAAACTTACCCGAAAGAGATTAAAACGAAACTAAAATATTTACGAAATTTGATACTTGAAACAGCAGCAGAAAATGGGACTATTAAAGAAATAGAAGAAACTTTAAAATGGGGTGAACCAAGTTATTTGGTAAAGAAAGGAAGTACAATCAGAATAGATTGGAAACCTAAAACCCCTAATCAATATGCTATGTATTTCAAATGTACAAGCAAGTTGGTGCCAACCTTCAAAATGGTTTATAAAGACACATTTAAATATGAAGGAAATCGAGCCATAGTTTTTCAAATGAATGATGAAATTCCAGAAGTTGAATTAAAAAATTGTATCACAGTCGGTTTAACTTATCATAAGGTAAAACAGCTGCATATGTTAGGATTATGAAGAATTAAAAACTGCATACAACAAAAATTCAAGCTATTAAAACGGGTGTTTATTCAAACTGTTAGCGGCAAGCTGAAAAAAACTAAATGAAATCGAAAACAGTAAAAGAAAAATATGTTGCTTTTTTACGTGGAATTAACGTGGGTGGTCATCATAAAGTTCCAATGGCTGACTTACGTAAAGAATTAGAAAAACTGGGTTTCGAAAATGTAATGACACTTTTAAATTCAGGCAATATTATTTTTGAAGCAATTAGTGACTATGAAGAGAACCTTGAAAAAAAGATTTCAGCGCATCTGGAAAAATCGTTTGGTTTCTCTATTCCAACCGTAATAAGAACATCTGAAATGATTTATGAATTGCTGAACATCAATCCATTCAAAGATGTACAACTCACCAAAGATATCCGATTGTATATTTCTTTTTTGCAGGAGAATGTTCAGACTAAATTGAAGCTACCCTGGACAAGTTCGGATAACTCGTATATAATTATTGGAAAAATCGGGAAAAATATATTAAGTGTTCTGGATATTTCAATATCAAAAACTCCAAAAGCGATGGAAGATTTAGAGAGATATTTTGGAAAGAATATTACAACACGAAATTGGAATACTATCAAAAGAATAGAAAAGAAACTTTAAACCAGCCACTAACACGGAATTTGTAAGTGAATATAGCTGTTGTGATTATATTTGTCGGCTTAATAGTAAACAAATAATATGAAATTCATATCTCTAATATTATTCTTATTACTCTTTAATCTTGCATATAGCCAGGATAAAGATACGTTAAGTGTTTCAGCGCTGGAATTAACAAAACAGGAAGTAACTTATGACCCGGGTTATTATTCAATTGATTATCCAAATGGAGATATTCCTGCAGACAAAGGTGTTAAACCAATGGCTGCAGCCCGCTTCAACATTCTTGTAACTTAACAGGAATAAAGCCCGCAATTGGCTACTATTCTTATCCGAACTGTTGGCAATAATTTACAAAAGAATTTTTTACATTAATTTGGTTTGTACTGCAAACTATATTATGTTTACGATATTGTTTAACATCAATATGAGGAAATGAGATGGAAAATATAAGTCCAAAAGAAAGCTTAGATATTATATCTGATGCTATTCAAAAAACTAAACAAAATATTAAAGAACAAAGCTTCTATTATTTGCTTTGGGGGTGGTTTGCTTTAATAGCAGCTATTATGAACTATCTAATATTAAATTTCACAACCTTTAAATATGATTTTTTACCTTGGGCAATTCTAATGCCATTAGGGGGAATATTTTCAATGATTTACTCAATTAAATATCGTACGCGTATAAGCTATGAAACTTATCTTGATGAATTCTTAAAATATTTTTGGATAGTTCTCGGTGTATCATTCATTTTTGCTGTATTTATATCACTGATAACAAAAGTTAATCCAACAATATTTGTATTATTATTAGCGGGAATTGGAACTTTAACATCAGGATTGATAATGAAATTTAAACCATTGATCTGGGGAGGCATATTATTTTTCGTGTTTTCTCTGACTTCCATCTTTGTTGACGATTCGCTAAAACTGTTAATATTTGCGATTGCAATTATTGCCGGTTATTTAATACCAGCTTATATTTTAAAAAGATCTTAGTGAAATCTGCCATGTATGAAAAATTAGATAGCGTACTCAACCAACAGGTAAGACTTGCAATTATTTCAATTTTGATAAAGGTGCATTTTGCTGATTTTAATTTCTTAAAAGAAAATACTAATACAACACAAGGAAATTTAAGTCATCAGTTAAAAAAATTGAAAGAGACCGGATATATTGAAATTGAAAAGAAGTTTGCGAATAATTATCCGAAAACGATTTGTAGAATAACAAACAAAGGAAAGTCGGCATTCAAAAAGTATGTTGAACAAATGAAATTCTATCTTAAAATTGATGAATAAAATATAGGCGGGTTTGTAGTATTTTCGGGCTTGCCAGCCTGCGTAAAACCTTTATCGGTTTGACAGTTTGGTTCCACGCAATCGCCTACATTCATAAACTTAACGTTAGCACACATAAAATGAAACTCAATCTTCTAATAATATTTTTACTAATTTTTAACCTTGCATACAGCCAGGTAAAAGACTCGTTGAGTGTCTCCGCACTGAAATTAACGAAGCAGGAAGTAACTTATGACCCGGGTTATTATTCAATCGATTATCCAAATGGAGAAATTCCTTGTGATAAAGGAGTTTGTACGGATGTAATTATAAGGGCATACCGTTTAATTGGAATTGATCTGCAAAAAGATGTTCACGAGGATATGAAAGCTAACTTTGATAAATATCCTAAAATATGGGGATTATCAAAACCTGATAAAAATATTGATCATAGAAGAGTTCCTAATCTTATGAAACTATTTGAAAGAAAAGGAACAGTGAAACCAATTACGAATAATCCTGAAGATTATTTACCGGGAGATATTGTCTGCTGGAATTTAGCGAGTGGAGTTCCTCATATTGGAATTGTAGTTTACTTAAAATCCGATGACGGTTTAAGAAATTTAATTGTGCATAATATCGGCGCAGGGCAAGTTCTTGCAGATTGTTTGTTCGACTTTAAAATAATTGGACACTACA
>CBEPPX010000316.1:0-3249 GCA_965511205.1 uncultured Ignavibacteriales bacterium
TTTCGGTTAATTGGCGGACTTCTTCGTAGATGACCATCGTTTCCGCATTTTCTTCTATTACAGCGAGAATTGCTGCATATTTCCCATCCTCGGAAACCATCGTGCCAACGTAAAGAGAATCATCATAGAATGTTTTCTTCAGTGTTTTAATATCCTCTGCTGATTCGGGGACTTCTTCCAAAAAAGGGGTAACCTCCATGCCCCAGTCTTCACCTTTAATATGCTTGACAGTAGCAAGACTGGTAACGCGTATAACGCCAGGTATGGCGTCTAACGAATCGGTTATTTCGATGATCTTTGCCAGTGTTCCCCGGTTAAAAATGGTTTGCTCTTCGTTGCTTACTGCTACCACTAAAACGTCCGAACCGCCGAAAATATCTTCCAACTCATTAAGCGCCAGTCTAGCCGGCAAATCTGTTGGCAGCATTTCTTTTATATCATTTTCTATACGAATTTTACCTATCCCCGAAGCCAGAAGAATAGTAATGATAATACAACAGCTTATGACTGTTTTTGGATATGTGAGCACATATTTGGCTATTTTTTCGATCATGACTTTCGCTCTTAATTATTAAAATTTTATTTCGGTCTGTTAACTACGCCGTAAAGAATTAAATCTACCACGCTGTCCTGTCGTTCATTTAGAAATACATCTTCATCTTCCAAATCCAGTCCGAGCATGATTTCCATGATAGGTTTTCCTATGAAATAAATCATAGTTACGCCTATAATGCTAATTATTGTTTGCTTAGCATCGATATTACGATATGCTTTTTTTAGGATGCCTTCTTCAAAGAAATCTGGGAGTTTTTCCGGGCGGATAAAATCATGTTCAGCTTTTAGAAGTCTGATTACGTACTGTACGTCTTCCAGTTCATTAGTCAGAGCATTTTTGATAATTTTGGTGTAATAAGTATTTTCTGAGAAAGCTTTGGAAAACGCTCTTATAATTATTTCAATTCTTTTGATAGGATCGTCTTTTTCAGCCTGAGCCTTTTCAATTTCACTGAATACATATTTGAAACTTTCATAATAGAGCTTCTTGAGAACTTCCCGGTAAAGGTTTTCCTTACTGGTATGATAGTAATAAACCACAGATTTATTAACGCCGGCTTTTTTAGCAATCTCTTCCATACGCGCGCCGTGTTTACCTTTTTGCGCAAAAATTTCTATAGCGGCTAACATTATCTTTTCTTTGCTATTCATTTTGAACCTATACTAATTAGTCAATGATGTTAGATAGCCGAACCATATAGTTTGACTAAAACGTTGAACCATACCGTTAAATATAATTGTTTTTTTAACAGATGTCAAGAATTTTCTTAAAAAACAGACAATTAAAAATTGAATGAAATGCGGAATTTCATATTGCACAAAATTCAGATGGAGCAGGATTTAAAAAGTAGTATTATTTTCAAACCACGGCATAATAAAATTGAGAGGAATTTTTATGACAGCTTATAAACTTCGATAGGATTTGCAAAACCTTTTACATTTACATTTCCCAGGGATCGGTGTTCAATATCTTCAATGTTCACATTATCAATTACATCTTTAGAAACAATTACCGAAGAGTTAAACTCTTTATTTAATTGTTCCAATCTTGCAGCCAAAATAACAGTGTTCCCTGTAATTGAATATTGTTGCCTATCCTCAGTTCCAACATTTCCCGTAAATGCTTCGCCGGTGTGAATACCAATTCCAATATTTGTTTTTGTAATATCCCCATTTTCGTTTTTCCTGTTCAACTCATTTACTATTTGAAGAGCGGCAGTAACAGAATTCTGCGTATGATTATCATTTTCAACAGGAGCTCCAAACGTTGCCATAAAACCATCGCCTAAAATCTGGTTAACGATTCCGGTGTTATCATTCACTTTTTCAATCATAAATCCCAATACTTCATTCTGATATTTATTAATCTCTTCAGGTGTTTTTCCCTCACAATACTCTGAAAAGTTTCTTATATCAAGAAACATAACAGTAACATTTCGTTTTTTACTGGAGATTTCTAGTTTATTCTCTAAAAATTCATCTACAATCTCTTTTGATATTTGCTGACCAAAAACCTTTTCGAGATTGTTCCTTTCCTGGATTGTACGAAAAGATGAAAAGATATTTTTCCTGATCTTTAAAGCAACTATACCTGAGACAACTCCAGCCATCAATAAGAATAAAGATTTAGCAGCATAAAAAGGAAACATATTCAGAATAGCCAGATCGTCGCTAAATGTGTGTTGATTGTAATAAATAATAGCCAGGATAAGATATTCTACTGATGCTACAAACCCTGCAAATATGCTTAATTTTATTTCGAGATCGAAGATGGAGAGAATTATAAATAAAAAATAGAAGAACACAACGGGACTTATTAATGCTGTTGCAGGATTATAAGATGAGGCGAATACTAGAATTACTACGGATGGGATGCTCGTTTCAATGAAAGTATTTATATATAAAAAACTTAAATATCTTCCTCTGCTTTTTTTAAACCACACTCCCTGGAATTTTCTTATCAGCAAAGATCTTATCAACAATCCAAATAAAATAAGAATGAACCAGGAAAATGGTTCAATAAGATTGCTTTCAAAAACATTTAGATAATATGAGTTAACTGCAACACCTAGCAACATTGCCACTATTATTCCGGATAGCAGCAACCCTCTGAATTTTTCGCTTTTTAAAAGCTCATTGTGAATTAATTCTTCAAACGTTGCTTTAGAAGTATCAATGCTCATTGATCTCATTCTTTAAGAAATCTTATTAAAAGAATTGATATGGCTGGCTGCGATACAACATCGTGTAATACATTAGCTTCAACGGTTACAAAAGTACCCGGCATTAGTTCAATTGATTCAGCAGTTTCCCCATCACCAATAATCAATTCACCCTTTCCAGTAACACACTGAAGAATAAACGGTTCTTCAACACTATGCGATTCCAGCCGCTGCCCGTTACGTAAAGTTAATTGAGCTATCTTTCTTCGCTCTCCTTCAAACAGCATTTTAACTTCTTTATCCTTCCCGTCACCGATTTCATTTTCAATGTTCAATATTGTGAAATTATCATTAGCCTGTGCGTAAACTTTAAGTGATACACTTATAAAGAAAGAAAAGACAGCCGTTATGAACAACTTTGTGATGAATAAATGTGGCTTTCTCATTAATACTCCTATTTGATTTTATATTAGTCAATTTTTTTGCTGAATCTAAATTCACTCATTATTAAAATTAAGGTTCCCATAAAAAA
>CBEPPX010000317.1:0-3242 GCA_965511205.1 uncultured Ignavibacteriales bacterium
ATTAGTTGTGAAATATTTTGGAATTTAATTGAAACAAAACAATTTAATGACAAATTTCATTTTGATGCGGGGCTTGGAAAATCACTTAATAAAAAATGGAAGGTTGCACTTGTTATAGGCTATAATTTTAGTCGTCAATTTGAAAGTGAAAATTTTGATAGAAACGAAGTTATCTTTAGATTGAGAGTTTTTCATAATTTAAATTAAAATTCGAGCATCTTATTTTATTGGAAAAGACAATACATTAGCACAAAATATATAACTGTTATACCGTTTTAGTGGTATTTGAAAATGGCGCCATCAGCTAGCGCTATTACGTAAATTTTGTTTTGGCAGGGGCAATACCAATTTTCTCGCAAAGACGAACAAGTTCTGCTACTGAAACTATCTCAAGCTTATGAAATATGTGTCGCCTGTGTATTTTTATGGTTTCTTCCGATATGCCCAATTCATCTGCTATTTGTTTATTTAGTATTCCTGTGATAACATATGTCATTACTTCATATTCACGTGATGTGAGCAAATTTATTTGGGAATGAATCTCTGAATTTAATTTTCGCTGACGTCGGTTTTTGGTATCTTTTTCTAATGATATTTTAATAGCCTCCATCAGTATTGGGCCATCAACAGGTTTAGTAAGAAAATCTACGGCACCTTTCTTCATCGCTTTTGCGGTTAAAGGAACATCACCATGGGCAGAAAGAAAAATTATTGGTAATCCACAAGAGGTATTACCAAGCTCTTCCTGGAGTTCAGGTCCTGTCATGCCCGGCATTTGAACATCAAGAATAATACAACCGGGACTATCAATATTATCTGAATCAAGAAATTCCCTTGCAGAAGCAAACGATTCTGTATACATTCCAGATGCTGTTATCAATCGTGTAAGACCCTTTCGTACTGAAGGATCATCATCTACAACAAAAACTGTGGGTTCTCTCATTACTTAATTATTTTAGTGCCAGGAAGTATAAAACATACATTTGCTCCGCCTTCTGGCTGATTCTCGGCTGCCATTCTTCCACCATGACTTGTTATAATTGAATTACTGATTGCCAGTCCCATCCCTGTTCCACCGGGTTTCCATGTAGCCAGAGGCTCAAAAATATTATCAATGATTTCTGGACTTATACCCTTCCCGCTATCCACAACACATACTTTCACCTCGTTCTTTTTGTAAGAAGTCGTAACCCAAATATTTCGTTCATCATGATCATTATCAAACATTGCCTCAATTGCATTCATAATCAGATTGAACACCACTTGCTGGATCTGGACCTTATTACCCTTTAGCATTAGATTAGCATCAACATATTTTGTAGTTATATTGATTCTCTTTGCTACAAACTCACCATGTAACAACTTGACAGCTTCCTGCACAACTATGTTTAATTCAACCGGCAGGAGTTCTATTTTATGCTCACCATATAAATCTCGCAAATTACGAATCACATCTCCGGCACGTTTTGTGTCAGATACTATTTCCGCTAAAATTTCTTTTATTTCCTCCATGTCCGAATTCCTATTTTGGAGAATCAATTCTGCTGCCTGTGCATTGCTCAGTATACCTGTTAGGGGTTGATTAAGTTCATGAGCTATTGAACCAGTTAACTGTCCCATACTTGATGTGCGATCTAAGCGTACGATCAATTCTCTTAGCTTTTTTGTCTTTTCCTCGGCTTCCTTGAGATCGGTAATATCCACATAGGTGTTTACAACATAATCTAATGTACCATTTGCATCTTTCACTGCATTCAAATGACACTGAATCCATGGTGATCTAAAGTTTTTGAGTTGCTTTATATCAAAATCATTCTTGGTCTCGCCCGTATCATATTGAATTGGAGGCAATATGACATGACCTCCTTTAAATGCCTTCTTCACCTCCTCCATGATTCCCAGTTTTTCAATCTGTGGGTCGGTTAGCATATTATATTTTTCAACAGTCTCGGCTGCTTCCTCATCACTTACTTTCCACAATTTTTTCCAGGCAGTGTTTACCAAGTTGATCTTTCCATCAGGCGTTAAGATTTCCATGGGTAAAGGTGATTGTTCCACCAGTTGCCGGAAGCGGCTTTCACTTCTTAATATTTTCTCCTCTGCTTCTTTCTGTTCATGGATATCAATAAAAGATCCAGCAATTCTCGTGGCTTTGCCATTTTCATCCCAAACGGCCTTCCCACGTGCCTGAAACCAGCGGTATTCACCTGATTTGGTTTGTCCCAAATAAGCATTTGAATAGTATGCTGTCTTCCTGTCAAGATGTTGGCTTAGCGCAAGTATCGCTTTTTCACGATGATCAGGGTGTATTCGATTAAATGCCGATTCTACTGTATCCTGCATTTCTTGCGGCTTATATCCTAGCATTCCGTTGAAGTGGTTAGAGTAGTAAATCTCGCTACTCTCAATATTGTAATCCCAGATTCCAGCGTCCGAGCCTTCAATTGCAAGTTCGTAACGCTCTTCGCTTATTTTTAAATCTGATTCCGCCTTCTTTCGCTTGCTAATGTCTGTTATAGAACCAGACATTCTGGCTGCCTCTCCTGTCTTATCCCTAAGTAACTGACCACGGGCATGAAACCAGTGGTATTTTCCGGATTTTGTTTGCAGGCGATAATCAACGTTATAATCTAAATGTTCTTTAAGATGTTTTTCAAGCCCTAACTGAACTCTATCTACATCCTCAGGATGCAATAAATTAAAAAAAACATCCATTGAAATATCGACCTCATCGGATTCATATCCTATTAGCTTTTTTAAACCTGTTGATATGTAAAGTTTATTTGCAATTATATCCCAATCCCATATCCCAGTTGCAGAACCCATAGCAGCCAGCTCATAACGCTCTTTGCTCAACTTTAGATCTGATTCCGCTTTATTTAGCTTGGTAATATCGGTAAGTAAAACTAGTACTGCAGGTTTGTTATCCCATTTAATTAAGGTCGAGTTGATAGTCACATATTTCTCCTGAACATCTTTTGTAACGATACATATTGTGTAACTATTTTTTGACGTTTTACCAGTCAAGATTGACTGGTGTAAATTCAATAACATCTCTATATTGTCAGGATGAACCAACTCAGTGAATCTTTTGGAATAAATTTCTACTGTTGAGTATCCAGATAACTCTGTAATCTGCGGATTGCAATACATTATTGTCTCATCTAGTATAACAGCAATAGCCTCTTGTGCATTTTCAAAAACTATACGCAATTCCTCATTGCTCTTTTTTAGAGTCTTTA
>CBEPPX010000318.1:0-3221 GCA_965511205.1 uncultured Ignavibacteriales bacterium
AGGAATGCAAGCAGGACTTAGCTGGCGGACAGTTCTTTACAAAAGAGAAAACTTCCGTAAGGCATTTGATAACTTTGATTTTAATAAAATCGCAAAGTATAATAAAAGAAAGATCATCTCTCTTCTTAAAGACGAAGGAATTATAAGAAACAAACTAAAGGTGGAATCGGCTGTAACAAACGCTAAAGCATTTTTAGAAATACGAAAGGAATTCGGAACGTTTAACAAATACATATGGAACTTTGTAAACGGTAAACCAATTCGGAATAAATTTAAATCGTTAAAAGAACTTCCCGCAAGAACAGAACTCTCCGACCTGATCAGCATAGACCTTAAGAAAAGAGGATTTAAGTTTGTAGGTTCAACTATAGTTTATGCACACATGCAAGCCACCGGCATGGTGAACGACCACGTTGTTGAATGTTTCAGATATAAAGAATTAGAATAAAACCTGTTCTATTCTATCTTTAATGTTGCTTTAAATAGTATTGTGTTTCTCTCCTCGTAAAAATTCATTACATCAAGTAGAGCAAAATCTAATGTTAGCCAATCCTCTAGTTTCAGCTCGCGGTTAAGTATAAACCCAAAGTTTGTTAATCCAGTGCCATCTTGAAGAACACCGTTTTTTATTGTAAACTGGTACCATGCTGAAGCATCGAGTACCCCACCGGCAAATAAGCTAAAATTATTTTTTAAAACTCTAAAGGTATATCCAACTTCGGCAAAAATTGATTTGTCCGGATCATTATAAAAATTGTATGCTACTACAACCCACAAGGGGAAATCCTCATTGCCAGAAAATCTGAAATTTGCCTCAAGTGTATGGGAACCGTTTCTATTATCTTCCCAGTTATCCCACAACGGATTAATGTAGTTGATTCCTTCATTTCCGAGGCTGTCAACAATCGTTTGCTTTATTAACATATCAGGAAAATAATATCCCGTTACGCCAAATGTAAATGTACCAATGCCGGTTCCTAAATTGTAAAACAGGTTAGAAATTATCTGGGAGAATGCTATCTTGTCAAGATGCGGCGGATATATTTCCTCAGGGTTTGAAGGTTTTTCAAAGTCAGGATGTTTAGCTTCGCTTTCAGACAGCCCATAAACTCCATAAAACGATAGCTCTACCCCATGGAAAAGGAAACTCGCGTATGGTTCAAAAACAGGAGCCTTTGACAGGTTTAATCCTCTCCACATATAACGTGTTGAAAAAGCCGTACCGTAACGTATTTGAAAATCACTCTTCTCTTCTTCAGTCAGCTTCATTGGTTTTCGAATTTCCTGGGCAAACGATTTTTTCGGCACTATAAATACAAACGCAATTGCAGTTACCAAAGTTATTAGAAAGATTGAAGAGACTTTTTTCATATTTATTTCCAAGTTTAAATTTTAAAATACTATTCCAACAAAACTCATACTTTCCTGTTCACCAAACCGTGTTTGAAACTTTATGTTAACAATCACTTCTTCTATTTCATCTACTGCAATGCGATTAATAAAAGCCGGATCAACATTTATTTCAATTACTTGCCAGTAATCTTCTTCGTATAATCTGAAGGTTGAGGCGGTACTTCTCAACAGACCTTCCGGTTCACTAGTTACTGTAACATTTTTTAGCTCAGGTCGCGTAATCATAGCGCCCCCTTCCTGGTTGGTTAACCAGGCAAACGAAAATTGTCTATTTTCAATCAGTCTTAAATCAAAGGCATCAATCACATCTCTTTCACTCATCATTTCGAACTCTTCGAGTTGAATCCAGTTTGTTCTTATTTCAAGTTTTTCGGGGGGTAGGAGCTCAAAGCGCCAATAAGTTGAATCTGGTCCCGGTAAAGATGGATTAAAAAACCTAATTACATCTCCACTATAAAGCCCCTCAACAGCGAAAGTTTTATTTACCATTTCAGAATTTTTTGTAATAAAATCCAGGTTTATGTAAGATCCAAGACCGGAGTGAATTAAGTTCTCTCCCTCATAAACTTTGAAGTGGTACGAGGAAAGATTATTCATCCGTGCCCCCGATATACTGAAGTCAAAAGAAATACTTTCCTCAAATCGATAGGTAACAATCTCTTCGAAATCATAAGATCTTTTTATTGAGAAGTCATATGTTAACCTATTTTCGGCACGGGCAATACAGTTTATTACCCAATATCCCTCATCTTCAAAGTAAATTCCGCGCTCACTTTTGCCTTTTATTTCACCTACTACATAAAAAACCCCTGGTTGGTGAATTGTAATGTCCATCCTAATCTCATAATCTCCGGGATTAATACCCTTTTCCACATTAGATTTCAAGGTAGCATCCTGGGATGAAAAATAATTTACCTGACCATTACGATACTGTAACCCCCCAATAAAATTACTAAACCCGATGTAAGATTCCCCAATCTGCTCAATAATATTAAAAATACTTACGGTGTATTCAATATCGGCGAAATTGTTTGACCAATCGGAGAGTCTGTCCTGGATATCAAAACTTTCTTTTGCAAAAACAATTATAGTATCGAGCACTTGAATTGTATTTTGATCTCCGAAGCGCAACTCATCCGGTTGTGCAAATGAAGATACCGCAAATAATAAGCTTAGGATAAACGCCAATATTGTTTTCATCATTTTAGTTCTACAACGATCTCTCTATTTAATAAATACATTTTCAAATTAACTTCTTCCCGGTTGGTCAAAGTCCTTTTTTAACGCCGTTGCATTAATCTTAAAACCAACCGTGTCACTAATTACCGTAAATTCACTTCCAATCTCCCTAATAATTCCCTCAAGTATTACATCAGGAAGATACTTTGGCAATTTTCTTCTAACCAAACAAAAAACATTGAAATTAAAAGTTCCTACATTCTTCGGTCTAAAATAGAAGTGCCCATTACCGGTTTTTTTATCTGTTATAATCGAAAAATCGAGGGAGCGGATGCTGTTCGTTTTGTCATCAACAAAAAAATATCTAACACCGGCTTTCTCTTCCAGGGTTTGAAGATTGGAAACAGAAATGAGAATATGTAAACTATCACGCCCGATAATTTGCCAATTTGTAACTTCCTGAACACTAAGTAAAATGGGCAGGCTGTAAGAAGAAATTACACTATCCTGGATAGTTTCAAATTCCTTAAGTCGCGCCTTTAGCTCAAGCTCACTGTTGTCCCGCTCGACAATTACAGCAAGAAGTTCAACAAGAACCACAAGATATAGTACAAAATAAAAAGAGATTT
>CBEPPX010000319.1:0-3217 GCA_965511205.1 uncultured Ignavibacteriales bacterium
ATAATATGAATTTTGAACGAGGTGCAGGTATACTTCTTCATCCAACCTCTTTACCAGGTAAATATGGAATTGGGGACCTTGGAAATGAGGCTTACAGTTTTGTTGATTTTTTAGTTGAAGCTGGACAAACTCTCTGGCAGGTATTTCCACTGGGCCCTACCGGTTATGGCGATTCTCCTTATCAATGCTTTTCTGCTTTTGCGGGTAATCCACTTCTTATTAGCCCTGATAAATTGAAAGAAGGTGGTTTTTTATCTGATGAAGAGTTGAATGATTTTCCCAATTCAGATCCGAAAAAAGTAGATTTTGGAAGTGTAATTGAATACAAAAAGAAAATACTTAGAGCTGCGTATATTAGTTTCAAAAAAAATTCTAACGGATTGGATAAGAATTTTCACAGCTTCTGTAATGAGAATAAAGAATGGCTGGATGATTTTTCACTCTTTATCGCTTGTAAAGATGCACACAACGGCGCAGTTTGGAGTGAGTGGGAAAAGGGATTAATCAACAGAGAAGGGACAGCAATAAAGGAATGGAGCAATAAATTAAGTGATGATATTCTTTACCATAAGTTTGTTCAGTTTATTTTCTTTAAACAATGGAAAGAATTAAAGAAATATACTAACGAAAAAGGAATAAAAATTATTGGGGATATGCCGATTTTTATTGCTTACGATAGTGCAGACCTATGGGCAAATAAAGAACTCTTTACCGTTGATGAAAATGGAAAACTCACTTTTGTAGCTGGTGTACCACCAGATTATTTTAGTGAGACCGGACAGCTTTGGGGTAATCCCCTTTATAAATGGGATGAGATGGAAAAAAATGAATTCCTCTGGTGGCGAAAAAGATTTTCAAGCTTGCTGGAGTTTGTTGATATAATCAGGATTGATCATTTCAGGGGTTTTGAAGCTTACTGGGAAATTCCCGGTGATGCAGAAACAGCAATTGATGGTAAATGGATTAAAGCACCCGGTGTTAAACTTTTTGAAATAGTAAAAAAATATTTAGGAGATCTTCCAATTCTTGCCGAGGATCTTGGTGTAATTACTCCTCCCGTTGAAGCTTTGAGAGATCAATTTGGATTCCCCGGAATGAAAGTGCTGCAATTTGCTTTTGGAACCGGGATGGAGAGAAAATTCCTGCCGCATAATTTTATTCCCAATTGTGTTGTGTACTCTGGTACACACGATAATGATACTACAAAAGCATATTTTGAAAAAGAGAAGAAAAACAAAGAGAATGATATTTATGAGCATGCGCAAAAATATTTGAATTATAGTGGAAAGGATATTTTATCTGAGCTAATCCGCACTGCATATGCTTCTGTTGCAAACTTTGTTGTAATTCCAATGCAGGATATTATGAACCTGGGAGGTGAAGCCAGAATGAATTTTCCAAGCACTTTAGGCGGTGGAAACTGGGCGTGGAGATTTACATGGGATCAATTATCTGAGGAAATTACAAAAAGGTACAAGGATTTATCAATTCTGTATGATCGTCCTCCCGAACCAGTAGAATATGAAAAGATTGAAACGACGGAATCTTAAGCAAATTCTTCAATTTTTCTGCTGAGATAAAAAAAAGTAAAAATGTTAATCAGACGACAGCTTTGAAATACAATTATAATGTATATTTATTTTTAATAATTCAGAATCCATTTTAAGATTTTATAATCTAACTATCTGAAGAAATTAAAAATCTTATGCAAAACAGGAGAAATAATTTGAAAGCGATATTAATCCCGATAATTATAGCAGTTTTTTTATCCATTGGATGTTCAGAAACTCCAGCCTCTGATTCATTGGATTGGAAAACAAATGTTGAAGAAGCGATGGAAATTGCTAAAAAAGAAAACAAAGCAGTTCTGGTTAACTTTACCGGCTCCGATTGGTGTAAATGGTGTTTTAAATTAAATGATGAAGTTTTTTCTCAGGCAGAATTTGAAAAATATGCACAGGAAAATTTAGTGCTGGTAAAAGTAGATTTTCCGCGCAGCGTTCCGCAAACAAATGAAACTAAGCAATACAACCAGTCACTTGCGCAAAAGTATGGCATACAGGGTTTCCCGACTATCTTAATAATGGATAACGCAGGCAAACTACTGGCAAAAACTGGCTACCAGCAGGGTGGCGCAGTTAATTATGTTAACCATATAGAAGGATTTTTAGGAAGCTGATTTAAAATTTAAATGCCATCTCTAACATTAGGGATGGCATTACAAATTTCCCAAATAAAATCACACTCTCTTTTTTTATTCAGGTTTAAAATTTAAACTTAATCCCCTCGCTATTTTATCGGCTAATTCCTTATCGGCTTTGTAGAAATGATTTAATTGTCTCTGGATAATTTCATTACGTTTTTTCCCTGAGATTCCGCTAATAGCACCAACAAAATTACCAATAGTATTTTTACGTTCTTGTTCTGTCATTACTTTTCTAAATAACAAGCCGGGCTGAGTATAAAAGTCGTCATCGTTTTCATTGCGGTCATAGGTATCTGCTATATCTGAATCAAGTTTCAACGAGGGTTCTTTATAATTTTTATCAGCTTCAATATTATCAAAACTGTTTGGGAAATAATTAGGGCTATCTGCGCCATTACCGTCAACGCTCATAAATCCATCTCTTTGGTGATGATGTACTTTGTTGATAGGCTTATTTACGGGAATTTGTTCATAATTGGCTCCTAATCGATATCGGTGGGCATCAGGATATGCAAGAATCCTTCCTTGCAGCATTTTATCAGGTGAAAGACCTATTCCATCAATAATATTAGAAGGTGCAAATGCTGATTGCTCAACATCGGCAAAATAATTTTTCGGAATTTCATTTAGTTCCATAATGCCAACATCAATTAAAGGATATTCAGAATGAGGCCATACTTTTGTGATATCGAATGGATTCCATTTGAACTTCTTTGTTTGTTCGTCTGTCATCACCTGAATTTTTAAAGCCCATTTTGGAAAATCTCCTTTTGCTATTGCTTCAACTAAATCACGCTGTGCATAATCAGGATCTTTTCCTTTCAATGCTTCAGCTTCACCACCTGTTAGTGTTTTATTTCCTTGCTGTGTTTTAAAATGGAATTTTACCCAAATTCGTTCGTTTTTATTGTTTATCATCGAAAAGGTGTGACTTCCATAACCGTTCATTTTGCGGTAACCATCAGGAGTTCCCCTGTCGCTGAAAAGAATCATGACCTGGTGTAAACTTTC
>CBEPPX010000320.1:0-3203 GCA_965511205.1 uncultured Ignavibacteriales bacterium
CTTAAATGCCTTGAAGAAAAAGAAAATAGATCAAATTTCCGATAAATATGTTAATCAGCTTTTGCTTGCTAAGGATCCCGTAATTAAAAGACAAAGTTTTAATGTATTGAGATCGTATATTGGAACGTATACACTAGAACAAGAATTATATGATGATTGGGAACTGCCAGAAAAGCTTGATGCATCATTAAATGAATTGCAGGTAGCAAAGGATAACGTCGGACAATCTGTTTTAGTTGTAATGAATGAAGGGAATGTTACCTTAGAGGAGTTTTTAAAATGGTATCGGAATCGAAGTCAATATATAAAATTGGATAAAAATGATTTACAAAGTTTTTCGAAATCATTGGAAAACCTTATCTGGAGGATGTTGAGGGACAAATTATTATCTGAAAAAGCTTATGAGAGAAATTTTCATCAAACAGAATCCTTTAAAAAACAAACAAATTGGTGGGGAGATAAAATCGTTTATAGTGCTATAAAGAAAGAAATAGTTGAATCAGTTGATTTGGAAAAAGAGGAAGCTAGATATAATAGTTCCGAAAGTATAGATGTTAAATCCAACGAAGAAAAAATAAATACAGAAATAACCCGGCGATTATTGCTTAAACTCAATGAATTAAAGAAAGAGTATGAAATTAATATTAATGAAGATGTTCTCGAAAAAATTTATGTGTCTGAAGAAAATAATCCTAAAGCAATAGATTTTTATACGGTTAAAAAAGGCGGATTGATTCCCAGAATTCCATATCCAACCATTGATTTTGAATGGATTAACTGGGAATGAAGAATAATATAAACTGACAATTAACTTTGAAAAAAATATTTAAATATTCACATTTTATAGCACTAGCACTCATTTATCTTCTTTCCTCTTGTGGAGAAAGAGGGGATCAAGGTAATGAACTTTTATTTTGGTCTGCTAGTAATCCTCCTGAGATAGAATTTGCTCGTTATATTGTTACGCAATGGAATAAAGCAAATCCTGGAATAACACCAATAAAGTTTCAACCTGTCCCGGAAGGTCAATCGAGTGAGGAAATAATTTTAGCAGCAGTAGTAGGGGAAACTACTCCCGATATTTATTCCAGCATGTGGCAGGGAGATGTCGAAGCTTATGCACAAGCCGGTGTTTTAATCCCTTTCGATACACTTGACGGATTCAA
This sequence comes from uncultured Ignavibacteriales bacterium, assembly GCA_965511205.1. Lineage (GTDB taxonomy): Bacteria > Bacteroidota > Ignavibacteria > Ignavibacteriales > Ignavibacteriaceae > JAZGGS01. The sequence goes on from CBEPPX010000320.1 coordinate 1,167, forward strand.
TGAATTTATATACAGTAGATGCGACAGTAATGTAATAGAGGAAATAAGATCTTTGGATGGGCATATCTACCAGATTCCATGGAAGACCAATCCCATAATGATGATTTATAATCAAAATATCTTGAGAGAATTAGGATTAAATAATCCTCCGCATAGTTACAGCGACTTCTTAGCTGCTTCAAAATTATTTAAGAAAGATGCAGATGGCGACGGATATGTAGATAGATGGTTCGGGTATTCTGAAGTAAAAGTTACCTGGTGGCAAAGGTTTTTTGATTTTTATCCGTTTTATCTGGCTTCATCCGGAGGAGCACCTTTAGTTGAAAACAACAAAGCAGTATTTAATAATGAACATGCTATCGGTGTATTTTCATTTTTAAAAAAACTATATGATAACGAGTACTTTGCCAGGGAGAGGTTATCGGCAAAGCAGGATGTATTTCTATCGAGTAATATTGTAACAAGATTCGTTGGTCCGTGGGAAATTGTGCACGCAGAGAAGTTTAAACCGGAAGGATTTGAATATGATTTTTCTACAATACCCGTACCGGATGGTTTTGAAGGTCCAATCTATACCTATGGTGATCCAAAGAACATAGTAATATTTAATACTTGCAGTAATCCTCAATATGCCTGGGAGTTTATAAAGTTTATGATTAGTAAAGAAAATGATTTGAAGTTACTAGAAATTACTACGCAATTACCACGCAGAAAAAATCTCGATACCGATAGCTTATATATGAATTATTTCATCGCGAATCCGAAGATGATAACCTTTGCAAAACAAACTAAATATGTAAAAGGCACTGATTCATCACCCGTTTTAAAAGAAGTATTTGATATAATATCTCAAGAATACGAAGCTTGTGTGATCTATGGAGTAAAATCTCCAGAACAAGCAATAAACGATGCAGCAAATGCAGTAAATCTTTTATTTATTGAATGAAATGATCTAAGCAGTAATGAAAAAAAAGGCAATTCCGTATTTATTAGTATCACCGTATATAGTTCACTTTTTTGTATTCATAGCTTTCCCGGTGGTATTCTCCATTGTGCTTACATTCCATAAGTGGAACATCATTTCTCCGATGGAGTACTCTGGGTTCGGTAATTATATAAGATTATTTAAAGATGCGCTCTTTTTAAAATCGATTCTTAACACACTTATATTCTTGGTAATTCACATTCCACTTCAAATTATAGTTGCTTTATTTCTAGCGGAAGTTCTGAATCAAAAAATCCATTTGAGAGGATTTTTCCGTGCTGCTTTCTTCTTGCCTGTTGTAGTATCCGGTGTGGTTGTAACAATACTCTGGCAGCAACTTTACGGTTTTGATACAGGATTATTTAATAAAATACTTGTTACTTTAGGATTCGGAAAGGTTGGATGGCTCATTGATCCAAAGATTGCTATGCCTTCAATTGCCTTGATGGCGACGTGGAAGAATGTAGGATTGTACATTGTATTGTTCCTTGTAGGTCTTCAAACAGTACCAAAACAGTATTACGAAGCTGCAGATCTGGAAGGTGCAACTCACTGGCAAAAGTTTTTTAAAATTACTTTACCAATGATAAATCCAACAATTTTTTTAGTTGTAATATTATCTACTGTCGGTGGGTTTTCATTATTCATTGAACCATACATATTAACAGGTGGTGGTCCTCTTAACAGCACAATTTCAGCAGTACTATATATTTACAAACAAGGATTTTTCTACTATCATATGGGTTATTCAGCAACATTAGGTTTGTTCTTTGCGCTAATCATTTTGAGCGTGGTAATTATACAAAAGAAATTTATTGAAAAGGAGGCTTAGATAAATTGAGGAAAGCAATATTTTATTTGCTACTGGTATTTGGAGCTTTGATGTTTCTTTATCCATTTTTATGGATGATCACTGCTACATTGGTTCCAGAAAGTGACATCAGTAATTTTTCAATTATTCCTTCTACTATATCTTTTAATAGTTACGCACAAATGTTTGATAAGATTCCTATTGGCAGGGCACTTCTGAACAGCATACTGGTAGCTTCATC
>CBEPPX010000321.1:0-3193 GCA_965511205.1 uncultured Ignavibacteriales bacterium
TTAAAAGAAACGATAGAGAATGCTGAAGCGAGTGTTAAAAAAGTTTTATCAAAAAAATCACTACTTCAGATAGCAAATGATATTCTAGAGCGAGCAGGTATTATACAGATCAACCTTCCGAAGAAATATCTAAAAAGCTGCGGCAGATGAAACAAGAATACGAAAACGCAAAGTTAGAGTTACAAACCTAAAGCAATCAAAAATATTTTATTATCACTTTTTAATACTTGAATTAAATTCAATAGAAATTATAAAACACTAACACGGAGACAAACTATATGAGAAACAACAACGGAAATACGAAGCTCGATAAGTTCGTTCGGCGTTATGTTGATTGGATTATCAAATATCGCTGGCTTGTTGTGTTGGGGACAATAGTATTAACTGTTCTCATCGCTTCTGGTGCCAGATTCTTGAGACTTGATACTAATTACAGAGCGTTTTTTAGTGAGGATAATCCACAGCTTCAATTATTTGAAGAGATTCAAAATGTGTATTCCAAAAACGATAACATTCTCTTTGTACTGGGCACACAAGACGAGGGTGTATTTAAAAATCAAACCCTGGATGCCATTGAAAAACTCACAAAAGAATCGTGGCAAATTCCCTATTCCACAAGAGTTGATGCAATAACAAATTTTCAGCATACGCGTGCAGAAGGAGATGATTTAATAGTTGAAGATCTTGTTGAAGATGCACTTCAAAAGTCATCTGAAGAATTAAAGAACGCAAAAGTTATTGCACTCTCTGAACCGTTTTTAATCAAACAGCTAATCTCGGAAAATGCAAATGTAACTGGTGTAAATGTTACACTTCAGTTTCCGGAAGAAAGTATTAACGAAGTTCCGGAAGCAGTTGGGTTTGCAAGAAATTTAGCTGCCCAGATAAAAGAAGAATATCCGGGCATTGAGATTCACATAACCGGTATGGCAATGCTCAACAATGCATTCTCGGAGGCAAGTATGTCCGATATGCAATCTCTGATTCCTCTAATGTATGTAGTAATGTTATTAATAATGTTATTCTCTCTTCGGTCAGTAACCGGGACAATAGCTACTTTATTTATTATCACTTTTTCTACAATTGCAGCTATGGGATTAGCCGGCTGGTTTGGCACCGGAATAACACCACCTTCAGCCCAGGCACCTACTATTATCATGACGCTTGCGATAGCAGACTCAATACATATCCTTATTACATTGTTTGGCGAAATGCGACGTGGCAAAACAAAATTAGAGGCTATTAAAGAAAGTATGCGTATAAATTTTCTGCCTGTGTTTTTAACAAGCATATCAACAATTATTGGATTCGCAACTATGAATTTCAGTGATGTTCCGCCATTCAATCATTTGGGAAATATCACTTCAGCTGGTATAGCTGCTGCATTTTTACTATCTGTAATATTTTTACCTGCCCTTATGGCCATACTGCCTGTTAAGGTAAAGAAGAGAAAAGAAGAAAAACAAGACAGCCGTATTGTTGATGCGATAGCAGAATTTGTTATCCGCAGAAGACAACCCTTATTTTATGGTGGTATAATTGGTGCTATTGTAGTTGGCGCTTTTCTTTTCACAAATGAGTTAAATGATAATTACGTTGAGTACTTTGATGAGAACATACAATTCAGAACAGACACAGATTACGCTGCAGAAAATTTAACCGGCATCTATCAGGTCCAATATTCACTTGGTGGAAATGGCCCCGGTGGAATAAGTGATCCGGATTACCTTTCAAAACTTGAAGAATTTACTCTCTGGTACCGTTCTCAGCCAAACGTTGTTCACGTGAATACATTTACAGATGTAATAAAACGATTAAATAAAAATATGCATGGTGATGATCAAACATATTATCGTGTTCCGGAAAACCGCGAACTTGCTGCTCAATACCTGCTTCTTTATGAAATGTCCTTGCCTTATGGATTGGATTTAAACAACCGGATAAACATTGATAAATCTGCTACGCGGTTTATTGTAACTCTGCAGGATGTAACAGCCAACGATATCAAGCTGGTGGCAGCAAATGGCGAAAAGTGGCTGAAGGACAACGCTCCTGAATATATGTTCTCCTATGGATCGGGTCCATCAGTTATGTTTGCTAATATTACTGGTAAACAGATTAATAGTATGATTAAAGGCACCTTAATTGCATTAGTCTTGATTTCTTTCTTGATGGTATTTGCTTTGAGAAATATAAAGGTTGGTATAATAAGTTTAATTCCTAATCTAATGCCCGCTATGGTTGGTTTTGGTTTGTGGGGACTTATGGTTGGCAGAGTTGATGCAGGTCTTTCAATAGTGATGGGAATGACGCTCGGAATTGTGGTTGATGATACCGTTCATTTCTTAAGCAAATATTTGCGCGCAAGAAGGGAACAAAATTTATCTCCCGACGATGCAATTCGATATGCATTTCGTACTGTGGGGAAAGCATTAATTGTTACTACATTTATCATCGCTGCTGGTTTCTTTATTCTTTCTTTTTCTTCATTCGCTATGAATTCAAATATGGCCAAACTAACTTCCATCGTTATTGTTATAGCTCTTTTGGCAGACTTTCTATTCCTGCCGCCACTTTTGATGAAGCTTGAAGGATTAAAACCATCTGTACCGGAAGCAGATAAACTCGGTGAGCCGGTTACAGCTAAGATTAAATCATAAAAATTTTAACTAATTAAATAGGAATAATAAAATGTTAAAAATGAAAGTATTAACAATCATACTTGCACTACTCTTTATATCAGCATGGAATCTGGTTGCGCAAACACCCGAAGAAAAAGGATTGCAGATTGCTACTGAATCTGATAAAAGGGATATCGGTTTTGGTGATTCTCAATCAGAGCTAACAATGCTTTTAAGAAATAAACAAGGTGATGAGAGCACAAGAAAAATGAGTAACAAAACTCTTGAGGTTGATGGAGATGGTGATAAATCTTTAGTGGTTTTTAACGAACCGAGAGACGTTAAAGGAACTGCATTTTTATCATTCACACATAAAAGCGGTCCCGATGATCAGTGGCTTTATCTTCCCGCATTAAAAAGAGTAAAACGTATTGCATCGGATAATAAATCAGGTCCGTTTATGGGAAGTGAGTTCGCCTTCGAAGATATTTCCTCGCAGGAAGTTGAAAAGTACACTTATAAATACATTAAAGATGAAAAGATGGACGGCATTGATTGCTATCTTGTTGAAA
>CBEPPX010000322.1:0-3191 GCA_965511205.1 uncultured Ignavibacteriales bacterium
ATCCATGAATGGAATTGTTCAGGATACTGAAGGTAATCCTTTACCGAGTGCGAACATAATAGCTGTGCACGTTCCAACCGGTACCCAGTATGGTGCATCTACAAGAACAACGGGACTATTTAACTTGCCCAATGTTAGGGTGGGTGGTCCTTATACAGTAACAGTTTCATTTGTTGGTTATAATCCTCAAGTACAGGAAGATGTATTCTTAAACTTGGGTCAAAATTTCAGACTTGAGTTTACATTGCAAAGCGAAGCTGTTACTATTGGGGAGGTTGTAGTAACTGCCGAGCAGGATGCAGTTTTAAACAGTAACAGAACCGGGGCAGCTACATATATTGATATTGATCAGATCCAGTCTTTACCAACCATCAAAAGAAGTATTAGGGATCTTACAAGGTTAGATCCCCGAAGCGACGGTAATTATAGCTTTGGCGGGAAAAACTGGTTGTATAATAACATCTCTATTGACGGCTCTTATTTTAATAACGCATTTGGTCTGGATGATCCTGCCCCCGGTGGGCAAACCAATTCAGAGCCGATTCCTTTCGACGCCGTCGATCAGGTTCAGGTATCAATTGCCCCTTATGATGTCCGGCAGGGTGGATTTACCGGAGCTGGTATTAATACCGTAACAAAAAGCGGGACAAATTTACTCCGCGGATCGTTGTATACTTTTTATAGAAATGAGTCACTTCAAGGCAATAAAGTTAGTGGGAACGATGTAATTGCTAATCCCGATCTCTCATTTTATCAATCTGGTTTTTCTGTTGGTGGTCCTATAATTCAAAACAAATTATTCTTCTTCATAAATGGAGAGATCGAACGCAGAGAAGATCCGGGGACGAATTTTGTAGCCGACGCTGATGGAAATTTGACCTTTGGGGAATCCAGGGTGAGGGCAGACATAATGAACCAGATCAGAACAAGAATGATGGAAGTTTATGGCTATGATACGGGACCTTACGAGAATTTTATTCATGAAACGTCAAATGAAAAAATCATTGTTAAGCTGGATTGGAATATTAACGAAAATAATAACCTATCTCTTAGATATAATAGGCTTGATGCCAGAAGGGATTTGCCACCTCATCCATTTGTGCTTAGCACTGGAGGGCGCGGGCCAAATGAAACTAGTTTACCGTTTAGAAATTCAGGCTACGAGATAAATAATAGGTTGAACTCATTTGCCTTAGAGCTAAACTCGAGAGGCGAGAATTTTGCAAACCGGTTCTTTGCTAGTTATAACAGGTTTCGTGATAATAGAAATCCATTCAGCGAACCATTCCCCACTATTCAGATAAATGTTGAGGGAGTTAATTATACAACATTAGGTCATGAACCATTTTCAATTCATAATATTTTAGATCAGGATGTTTTCCAGGTTACAGACAACTTTAGTTATTTTCTTGGTAATCATGTAGTTACGGTGGGATCTAACTTCGAATATTTCAATTTCTTCAACTCCTTTAACATATTCAGACATGGCGTATTTTTTCTGCCTGATTTTCTGGATTTTATCGGCGGTGCGCAATTCTCATCATTGGAAGATTTCTTTGCACGTACAAATCCTGACAGCGCAAATTTCTATGATTTTAGATCTGTCGTTACACCAAGCACCGTGCCGTTCAAAGGCGAAAACATTGAAGTTGGACAACTCTCTTTCTATGCCCAGGACGAATTTCTTGTTTCACCGGAATTTAACTTAACATTTGGTTTAAGAGTTGACCTGCCTATATATATTACGGAATCGGTAGCCAATCCCTTCTCGACAGGGTTAACCTTACTTGATGAAAATGATCAGCCCGAGACAGTCGATCAGAGTAAACTTCCAGGTGTTCAGCCGCTATTTTCGCCAAGGGCTGGATTCAATTGGGATGTAACGGGTGATCGTTCCACCCAAGTACGCGGCGGTACCGGCATATTTACAGGGCGTTTGCCATTTGTATGGGTAGGAAACGTTATTTCTAATCCTGGTAATAATCCCAATCTCTATCCAAATGTAACCGACCAGGTTGAAACTTCGGATGATGCTATACTCCAAACATCCTTCGATTTAAATGGTATGGTTGAAGACTTTAAATGGCCGCAAGTTTGGAATACAAACATTGCTGTTGATCAGCAACTTGGTGGTGGATTCCTGGGAACACTTGAATTTGTTTACGGGAAGGATATTAACTCAATTTATTTAAGAAATGCTGATCTGGGTCTTCCCCTCCGACATCTTAACGACGGACGTCCTTACTTTGGCGGAGATTCATTAAATGGTAATGGCGCACATGAATTAAATCCTGACGGCAAAGCTGGCGTATATGTCATTGATAACTCAAGTGAGGGATATAATTACAGTATTACTGCTCAGTTACGCAAAAACTTTGATTTCGGATTACGCACCAGCTTAGCTTATACTTATTTAGAAGCTAAAAGCTTATTAAAATCTACCGAGATTGCCAGCGTATTGTGGCAGGAAAATCCGACAAAGGGTGATCCTAATAAACCGGTTTTAAGTCCTTCTGAATTTGGTAACAGGCATAGAATAACCGGTGGTGCAACATACACTCATGTGTGGTCTGATAACTATGCAACTCATTTCGGATTGTTCTTTGAAGTGGCTGAAGGAAATCGTTTTGCCGGTGCAGGCGGTAACAGGTATTCATATATATATGCAGGAGATGTTAACGGTGACGGTTACAGCAACGACTTGATCTACATCCCCAGAGATCAAAACGAAATCACTTTTATGCCTTATATTGATGGGAGCGGAAATACGGTTTCAGCTGAAGACCAATGGAATGCTTTCAATACCTTTATACAGCAGGATGATTATTTGAATGAACACAGAGGTGAAATTGCCGATAGATTTGGTGGAGTAAACCCCTGGTTTTTCAATGTGGATTTTAGATTGCTCCAGGATTTTTCAATATTTATCAGCGGTACCAAGCACACATTTCAGCTAAGCCTGGATATTTTGAATGTGCCCAATTTAATCAACACAGATTGGGGTGTTAGGAGTGTTGCCACTTCGTCTGCTACAATACCATTAGAGCTGGTTAACTTTGATGCAAACGGTGAACCTACTTTCAATTATAAGAGTAATCTCACAGAAACATTTGTTGATGATCCCGGATTGAATTCCCGTTGGCAAATGCAGTTGGGAATAAGGTATTTCTTCTAAAAGCCGGATGTTTTTT
>CBEPPX010000323.1:0-3181 GCA_965511205.1 uncultured Ignavibacteriales bacterium
ATAGAATTCCTGCTGCTTATGAAAGATTACTTTATGATTGCATGATCGGAGATTCTACTTTATATGCAAGAGGCGATGCGGTTATGGCAGCATGGAAATTTTTAAGTCCGGTATTGAAAGCATGGAAAAATGATTCCACTGTTCCGGTTTACGGTTATCCTTCGGGAACATGGGGACCGGAAAAGGCTGATGATCTTATTGAAGAACACGATATGACGTGGCGCTATCCGTGCAAAAACCTGGCGGATGACGGTGTTTATTGTGAGTTGTAATAATGAACAAATCAGTTAAAATATTTTCAACAGTAGAAAACTTATCACTATACTTTGCTCAAACACTAGCAGAGTATGTTAGTAAAACTCCGGAAGATCGTTTTTTTTCTTTAGCATTATCAGGCGGTTCAACACCAAAAGTTATTTTTGAATTTATTGCATCGAATTTCAAAAACAAAATTAATTGGAGTAAGGTAATAATATTTTGGGGAGATGAAAGATGTGTTTCACCCGAAAGTGATGAAAGTAATTATAAGATGGCGAGTGAAAGCTTATTGAAGCACATTCCAATTCCTGATACAAATATTTTTAGAATAAAAGGTGAAGAAGACCCTGCAACTGAAGTAAAACGATATTCTGAAATTGTAAGTAAGCTTATTCCGTCCGTAAATGGTACTCCTCAATTTGATCTGATTTTGCTTGGACTTGGGGAAGACGGACATACGGCTTCTATATTTCCAAATAATATTCATCTGTTTGATTCTAAAAAACTTTTTGAACTAAGTGAACATCCCGATACAAATCAAAAAAGAATTACCGCTACAGGAAAAATTATCAACAATTCAAGAGTAGTTTCCTTTCTTGCAACAGGCAGGAATAAATCAGAAAAAGTTTACCAGATATTAGAAAAAAAGAGCAAATGGAAATTTTATCCTGCTACCCTGGTTGCTCCTAAAAATGGCAAGTTGATTTGGCTGCTGGATAATCTTTCGGCAGAACAATTAAGCGGCGGAGTAACAAATGCAAAATAATAACATAATACTTGCTGGCGATGTTGGGGGAACAAAAACTCTTTTTACTTTATTTGAAAGCAAAGAAGGAAAACTGGTTGAACTGAGAAGAAAAAGATATGTAAGCAAAGATTTTGAAAACCTGGATATAATTATAAAAGATTTTTTAAAAGAACTTAAACTCTTCCCCCAAGCTGCTGCGTTTGGAATTCCCGGTCCTGTTATAAATGGAAAAGTTAAATCAACCAATCTTGCATGGATAATTGATGAAAAGGTGTTAAGCATAAAAACAGGAATACCAATAGTAAAAATTGTAAATGACCTGGCTGCAACCGCTTATGAAGTACCCTATTTGGCAAAAGATGAAGTCATCACAATTAAAGATGGTATTAAACTGAAAGACCCAGAAAGGTTTGTTGTTATTGCACCTGGAACAGGTTTGGGGCAGGCTTTTTTGATTTGTGAAGGAAAGCAAAAAATTGTTATTCCTTCCGAAGGAGGTCATTCGGATTTTGCTCCAACAAATGAATTTGAAACAGTACTTTTTCGTTACCTTTTAAAAAAATATGGTCGTGTTAGTTACGAAAGAATAATCTCAGGTAGTGGAATTCCTAACATTTTTAACTTTCTAATAGAAACAAATTTTGGAGAACCGGAAAAAGAAACATTAGAAAGAATGAGAACTGAAGATAAAGCGGCTGTAATTTCTGAAATGGCTTTAAATAAGAAAGATAAAGTATGTGAAAAAGCTTTGGATATTTTTGTTTCCGTTCTTGGTGCTCACGCAGGAAATCTGGCAATTACGTTGTTAGCTGACGGTGGAGTTTATCTTGCCGGTGGAATTCCGCATAAAATCTTACCAAAACTTAAAGACGGAACTTTTATAAACAGTTTTATTAAAAAGGGAAGATTATCAGAAATAGTTAAACATGCCCCGGTTTATGTAATTAATAATAACTATGCTGCTTTGCACGGAGCAGCAAGATTAGCATTTAAGCTGACAGAAGATTTATAGGAGAAAAATGAAAAACAATTTAGATCAACTTTGTATTAACACAATCAGAACCCTTTCAATGGATGCGGTGCAGGCTGCAAACTCTGGGCACCCGGGAACACCAATGGCATTAGCCCCGGTTACTTTTACAATTTACAATCGATTTATGAAGTTCAATCCTGAAAACCCAAACTGGATTAATAGGGATAAATTTATTCTTTCAGCAGGACATGCCTCAATGCTTCTTTACAGCACACTTCATATCTCAGGATATGATGTTACGTTAGAAGATATAAAATCGTTCAGGCAACTTCACAGCAAATGCGCTGGTCATCCGGAATATGGACATACTCCTGGAGTCGAAACTACAACTGGACCACTTGGACAGGGCGTTGCAACAAGTGTTGGATTTGCTATTGCAGAGAAATGGTTAGCTGCGCATTTCAATAAACCCGGTTTTGATTTAATTGATTGTAAAATATTTGCCCTTGCTGGTGATGGCTGTATGATGGAAGGAATTTCAGGAGAAGCTGCTTCGCTTGCAGGACATCTTGGGTTAGATAATTTAATATGGATATATGATAACAACCACATTACCATTGAAGGTAACACAAGCTTAGCTTTCAGTGAAGACGTTGCAACAAGATTTATTTCCTATGGATGGAATGTTCAGAGGGTTGGAGATGCAAACGATCTGCAAATGTTAGACCGAGCCATTAAAATTGCAGAGAAAGAAAAAGAAAGACCATCATTAATAATTGTTGATAGCCACATCGCGTATGGTGCTCCAACAAAGCAGGATACTCACGGTGCTCATGGTTCTCCCCTTGGTGAAGAGGAAATAAAAGCAACAAAAAAATTTTACGGATGGGATCCTGAAAAGAAATTCTATGTGCCGGATGAAGTAAAAGAATATACTAAGCAAATTACTGAACGAGGTAAAAATCAAAACAAAGAATGGGATCAACTGTTTGGTAAATATGAAAAAAAATATCCTGAATTTGCTGTTCAGTTGAAATTAATTCTGAATCGTGAAATGTCTGAAGGATGGGATTGCTGTATTCCAACTTTTGAAGCAGGAACAAATACATCTGGAAGAGCTGCAAGCAGTAAAGTGTTAAATGCTATCGCTGAGCATATCCCTTTTATGATTGGAGGATCTGCAGATCTTTCCCCTTCCACTT
>CBEPPX010000324.1:0-3180 GCA_965511205.1 uncultured Ignavibacteriales bacterium
GTTACATCACTTGCTCTTGCTGCATCCAGTCCCTCGGGCAGGTTCTCATTAATTTCAGAATAATTTACAAATACACTTTCTTCACCTGTTGCAGCGTTTATCTTTATAAGATAATTGTTTCCATCCTCCTGCTTCATTTGAAGATAATGTTCATCATCAAGCCAACCTTTTATAGTGGGGAGTCTTTCTAATATTCTTGGTTCACCAAACTCGTACACCTGTTTGAAAGTTAACTGTTCATTCTGTGCCTGGGTAGTAAATTGAAGGGCGATTGAAATCAGAATAAATGCAGTTAAGAGAGAACACCTGGTTTTTAACAAATTCATTTTGTACTCTCCGAATATAGTTTGCGGAAAAATTGAAAATTATTGATTTATATGTTATCAAATATCGCTCTATTGGCAAACTCTTTCAAACCGTTAAAATAATTATTGGAAAAAGGGATTGTTTTTTTTAATTCACTAAAAATAAGGTTAATTTTCGTTCAAAAATTAGGATAGAATTTATTAGTTCTTCCCCATTCTTGCAGAACTGGTAATCATTTTCATTTACAGGATTATTATTCCACAAAATATTTGATATCTTTTTCACAGGAGCTGTTTTAATGTCTATTGGCACGATCGATAAATTAGCAATTAACACTATAAGATGTCTATCTATTGATGCAGTTCAAAAAGCAAATGCTGGGCATCCCGGTATGCCTATGGGTTGTGCACCTATTGCATATGCGCTTTACACAAAATACATGAATCATAACCCCGAAAACCCAAACTGGCTTAGCCGGGATAGGTTTGTTCTTTCTGCGGGGCACGGCAGCATGCTTTTATATTCAACACTTCATCTGTGCGGTTATAAAATCTCTTTAGATGATCTTAAAAATTTCCGCCAATGGGGAAGTATAACCCCAGGTCATCCTGAGTATGGATTAGCACCCGGAGTTGAAACAACAACGGGTCCGTTGGGACAGGGTTTTGCTAACGCTGTTGGAATGGCAATTGCTCAGGAATATCTCGCCGCTTTATTTAATAAAGATGATATAAAATTATTGGATCACTTTATTTATGGTATTTGCAGCGATGGTGATTTAATGGAAGGAGTTTCACACGAAGCAGCTTCTATGGCAGGGCATCTTAAACTTGGCAAAGTTATTTTCTTTTATGATGATAATAATATTTCTATTGAAGGTAGCACATCACTAACTTTTTCGGAAGATATACAAAAACGATTTGAGTCTTACAATTGGCAGACACTTCAAATTAATGATGTGAATGATCTCGAACAGATTGATAAAGCGATAAAAGATTCCAGAAGTGAAAGTGATAAACCAACATTAATTATAACTAAAACTCATATCGGTTATGGCAGCCCGAACAAACAAGATACCGCTGCTGCACACGGGTCCCCTCTTGGCGAAAAAGAAGTAAAACTGACAAAGGAAAATTTAAACTACCCTAATGATGAAACATTTTTTATTCCTGATGAAGTGGCAGAACATTTTTCCGGCGTACAGACGAAAGGTATAGAAACCGAAGATACATGGATCCAATTGTTTGATGAATATAAAAACAAATACCCAGCAGAAGCTGAACATCTCCAAAAAATTATGAATAACGATTTTGGTGATGAGTGGAAGTCAAAACTGCCTTCATTTACAAACGTGAGTGAAAACATCGCCACCAGGAGCGCATCGGGCAAAGTAATAAATTCAATCGAAAAAGAGCTTCCCACACTCATAGGAGGTTCTGCTGATCTTGCGCCATCTACAAATACTCTAATGAAAGATGAAACTGATTTTTCTGCTACTAACAGAGCAGGAAGGAACTTTCATTTTGGTATTAGAGAACATGGAATGGCAAGCTTGTTAAACGGAATGGCATTGTATGGCGGAATTATTCCTTACGGCGCAACGTTTCTTGTTTTCTCAGATTACCTTCGTCCGGTAATTCGTTTAGCAGCAATTTCAGGAATAAAAGTAACCTATGTTTTTACTCACGACAGTATCGGTTTGGGCGAGGATGGTCCTACCCATCAACCAATTGAGCAGATTGCATCATTAAGAACTATTCCCGGTCTAATTGTTATTCGCCCGGCGGATGCTAACGAAACGGTTCATGCCTGGAAGGCAGCCTTAAACCACAAAGGATCACCGGTAGCGCTTATTTTAACAAGACAAAAACTGCCTGTATTAGATCGCACACTACTTTCGCCAGCCGAGCTGGTTGAAAAAGGAGCATATATTTTAAAAGATTCCACAAAAGAACCTGATGTAATTCTTCTTGCCTCCGGCTCAGAAGTTTCTATTTCATTACAGGCTTCAGATATTCTCCAATCGGATGGAATAAATGTAAGGGTTGTTAGTTTCCCAAGCTGGGAACTGTTTGAAAAACAACCGGAAGATTATAAAGAATCGGTATTACCTTCATCAATTAAAGCAAGAGTTTCTGTTGAGGCAGGTGTTAAACAGGGCTGGGAAAAATATGTTGGTGATTATGGTGAATCGATAAGTATCGAAAAGTTCGGGGCTTCTGCACCTGCCGATGTTTTATTCAAGGAGTATGGTTTTACTCCAGAAAAGATTGTTGAAATGGCTCAAAAGGTTTTAAATAACATTAAGGAGAAAGAAACATCAAAACGATTATCATAATACTTGCAGTTAGTATACTTGCGATACAGTTTTTCCCCGTTAAAAGAGATAATCCCCGCATTTCCGCTGATTTCTATACTCCGGCAGTTGTAAAAAATATTTTTGCAAAGGGTTGTTATAATTGTCATTCTAATCAAACTGAATGGCCCTGGTATGCATATATAGCTCCGGTTAGCTGGATTGTTGCACAAGATGTAAATGAAGCAAGAGCCCATCTGAATTTCTCCGATTGGGGAAATTATCCTGGCGATAAAAGAGCAAAACTTATGGGAGAAATTTGGGAAGAACTGGATGAGGATAGAATGCCGCCAGGACTCTATTTGCTTATGCATTCAGAATCAAAAATTTCTATTGAAGAAAAAAGCTTAATAAAAAGCTGGGCAGGAAAATAGTATAAGAGTTGGATTGCTAAAGATCTTAAAAAATATGAGCTGAGATACATCTCACCCATCATTTTTTGTAAAATCAATGTTTCATTTTTTATATAAATACGTTAAGTAAATATGAAAAAAATAATTGTACTTGGTGCCGGGATG
>CBEPPX010000325.1:0-3178 GCA_965511205.1 uncultured Ignavibacteriales bacterium
GGTGTAATATGGATAGATGCGCACACAGATATGAATACTGATAAGACTTCTCCTTCGGGAAATATTCATGGTATGCCTTTGGCAGCATTGCTTGGTTTAGGAAATAAAAAACTTGTAAATATTTGCGGTTTTTCTCCAAAGTTACAACCGGAAAACTGTGCTATTATCGGGATAAGAAGCATTGATGAAGAAGAGAAGAAAAATATTAAAAAATTGAAAATACCCGTTTATACAATGACCGAGATAGATAAAATGGGTATTCACAGAATAATAAATAAAATACTGCGGCAATTCGGAAAAACAGTTGATCATATACATGTAAGTTTTGATGTGGATAGTGTTGATCCTACTGTTGCACCAGGAGTAGGAACCCCCGTGCCGGGAGGTCTCTCATACAGGGAAGCACACCTGCTTATGGAATCGATAGCGGAGTGTGGCTGCATGTCTTCTCTTGAAATTGCAGAATTAAATCCAATATTAGATCACCAAAATAAGTCTGCAGTATTTACTACCGATCTTATTGCATCAAGTATGGGACAAAGAATTCTGTGATAAAAAATCAATTGATAGGCATATTAACGGTATTATTTATAGTCATTTCCATTCTTCTAAGCATTTTCGAAATAGCTTTTGTAAGCTTCAACGATATCTTTGGTTATTCATTTATAATACTTGGATCGAGTTTAGCTTACACTGCTTTTATTCAAAACAAGAAACTAATTGCCTTCATCGGTTCTGCAACTTTTTTAAGCGGTGTTTTACTTATTACACTTGATAACTTCGAAATCTATATACAGAAGGATTTCATTCTTTCGATAATTCTGATTATTGCAGGATGCAGTTTGCTGATAGCTTATTTAACAGATTTTGCAAAAAGAATCTTATTATTTCTCGCTCTTATTTTTCTCACTGCCGGATTTACGCTTTTAAGCTTTCAGAAGTCGTTTGATTTTGGAATCTATTACAGATCTGTTTTATCATTAGCAACCGTTTACTGGCCCATAATTGTTATAATGATCTTTGTGATAATCATTATCAACAGAACAGATAAATAATAATGTGGTTTTTGTGATTTGGAAATAAGAATGGCAGCTGTCAGTTAAACTAAATTATTATCCAGCATGATGGTGTGGGATTCATTCAAACTTAATTTAAGCTTATCTATATCTTCCTTATTACTGCTTATATCACTTGAAAGAAGGAAGAAAACCACAATTAAAAGAATAAGCGATATAACAAATAGAATAATGGAAAATAATTTATTCTTTTTACTCGCTCCTTCAAGAGCAGCAATTTCTTCTTTGTAACGGTTGTCTATATATTCAATTGTTCTCTGGCGTTCAAGTTTTTCATCACTAATCTTTTCAACTTTTTCTTTTCCGTTTTTCTCCTCTACCTTTTGCTCAGCTAGTGATAAATCTAAGGTCTCTTCAGATGATACTACGGAAAGATCCGGCTCCCCAAGAGAACTACTGCCATCTACGCTAAACTTGACAGTTTCTTCAGTTAATACTTCTTCCACTTCCCGTTCAGTTTCTAATTCAGGTTCATCTTCTTCAATTTCATCTTGATCTATTGCAGTTTCAGGAACAGGAGTAATTTCGGCTTGCTGATTAGCTTTTAATTCCTCAAGAATCTTATACAGTTTGCGGGCTACATTGTCTTTTAATTCAGAATCGGGAACTTCCAACTGTAATAAAACAGGAAGCATAGCAGTAAGGTTTTGATATTCTCCCAGGACATCCCACGGAAAATCTTCTCCGCTCACCATATATTCATTTAGCTCAGCATTCTCATCCTTATTCAGGCAACCTAAAGTTTTTGCTTTTATTAAATCTATTGCTTTTTTTCTATCCACTTTAGTTATTCCTTTGTTGCCATGTTTTTATTAAGGTTACCTAAAGCATTACCAATCTTAAATTTAACTGTGGCAAGCGGAATGTTAAGTTCGCGGGCTATTTCTTCCTCGTTGTATCCTTTATAATATGCTAGCTTTAAAACATAGCGCTGCGCATCTGTTAATGTTTTAAAAGAATCATCGACTTTGTCTTTCATAGAAAGAACTTTATCAAGGTTCAAAGGTTCAGCTGATGATGAGAGATGCGGAATTATATTTTCGTTTTCATACTCATCAGTGTATTCTTCCATCTCTTCCAGGTTACGTTTTCTCTTTACAAAATCTATAGCTTTGTTTCTTGCAAGGTTTATCATCCAGGTATACACGTTGCCTGCTTCAGAATCAAACCGATCTATTTTTTGCCAGATAATTACAAATACATCCGAAAGAATATCTTCGGCAGCTGGTACATCCTGAACGATTTTATCTATCAGTGTATACAGTACCGGTGAGTATTTGTCATATAATTCTTCAAGCGCCTTGGAATCGTTTCCGGCAACTTTTAAAATTATCTCTTTATCTGAATGGTTGTTATTTTCTGACAATATCTGAACTTTATTATTAACAAAATCTTTTTATAACATTAAAAGTAAAACTATACTTAGTAAAAATCAATCAACTAGTGATTAATGCCTGGCAGCGCCAACCTTTAGTTTATGCTTACTCACTATTTTATTATCTTTCAGGTTCAACAAAAACGTACAGGGTAAAATGACTTCTAAGGAAATAAGAACACAATTTTTCGAGTTTTTTAAGAATAAAAAGCATAAAATAGTAGAAAGTTCGCCGGTAGTTCCGTTTGATGATCCTACCCTGCTTTTTGCAAATGCAGGAATGAACCAGTTTAAAGATATTTTCCTGGGAACAGGAACGAGGGAATATAACCGGGCTGCTAATACACAAAAATGCATAAGAGTAAGCGGAAAACACAATGACCTTGAAGAAGTAGGGCATGATACTTATCATCACACTTTCTTTGAAATGCTCGGCAACTGGTCGTTTGGTGATTATTACAAAGCCGAAGCTATTGAATGGGCATGGGAGCTGTTGACTGAAGTTTGGAAACTCCCAAAAGAACGGCTGTGGGCAACTGTTTATAATGATGATGATGAAGCTTTTGATTTGTGGAAAGCAAAAACTGATATAAATCCCGATCATATTTTGCGCTTTGGTAAAAAGGATAACTTCTGGGAGATGGGAGATGTTGGTCCTTGTGGTCCATGCTCAGAAATTCATATAAATATTGGTGATGATTACAATAATCCAAAATATGTTAACGCC
>CBEPPX010000326.1:0-3170 GCA_965511205.1 uncultured Ignavibacteriales bacterium
CAATAACAACCACAGCATCATCAGAAACATACCAGCCTATTGTTCCGCCTTCCATTGTGAATACACCAACGTTTGGACGAATCTCTCTTATTCCCGCTAGAGAAAACAACCTGGTGAAACTCAATAGGTTTTTACCGGGATAAAGAATAGCACCAAGTAATATTGAGGACGATTTTATAAAATCTCTTCTGCCTGCACTCATTGTTTATCTCCTTTAATTCAGTTAAAGTTGATTTGCTTTTATGAATATATTAATAAGAAATTATAATAAAAAGGGGAAATAAAAATAATTGAAGCCGGTAAAGGTAGAAGAGGAAAACAGAATTATTTTGAATAGATGTGAATCAGTTAATATTATTGCTATTACAAACATTTTACTTAAATTTACTATTGTAAATATGTAAATCCCTTTGTGAATGAGTAAATATTGGATGGGAAATACCCTGCCATAACTTAGGCGAATGCGAAAGAGAATTTGAAAGCTTGCTAAACTGATTATTTAAATCAACTCAAAAAAAAGAATAGCGATTATATAGAATGACCTCCGGCAAAACTGAGATAAGAGCTGTTACGAATAAAACCGATCTGGATAAATTTATTCGCCTTCCCTGGAAAATATATAAAGAGAATCCGCATTGGGTTCCGCCTTTAATCAGAGATGTAAAATTTAAACTGAACAGGGAAAAACATCCGTTTTTTGAATTTGCCCGGATGGAACTTTTTATAGCTGAAAACGGAAATGAAATTGTTGGTCGTATTGCCGCCGTTGTTAACGAACGGCATAATGAATTCCACAAAGAAAAGCTCGGCTTCTTTGGAATGTTTGAATCTGTTGATGATGCAGAAACAGCAAGATTACTTTATACTGCCGCAGAAGATTGGTGCAGAAAAGAAGGAATGGAGCGGATTCTTGGTCCTGTAAACCTTAGTACGAATGATGAATGCGGATTCCTGCTTGAAGGTTTTGATTTAGATCCTGCTGTTATGATGCCCTACACACTTGAGTATTATTTAAAATTAAGCGAAGAATGCGGCTATGTAAAAGCAAAAGATTTGTATGCTTATTATAAAGGGGAAGTGGGTGTTGTTGACAGGATTGCAAAACTTGTTGAAAGGGTAAAGAGCAAAGAAGATGTGGTTGTACGACCGCTTGATATGAAAAATTTCAACAGGGATGTTGAGATAATAAAAGATATTTACAATGCTGCGTGGGAACTTAACTGGGGCTTTGTGCCGATGACACCCGCTGAAATGGATCTTATGGCAAAAGAGTTAAAACCGATTGCCGAACCTGAACTTGTTCTTTTTGCGGAAGTTAAAGGTGAACCTGTAGGGCTGGCAATTACATTGCCTGACTTAAATTTTGTGCTGAAAAAACTTAACGGAAAACTTGGACCTATCCAACTGCTAAAATTCCTTTATTACAAAAGAAAAATTAAAGGTTTGCGCTCTATTATATTTGGATTAAAAAAAGAATACAGGCTTACGGGAATTAATGTTGTTCTCTATTACGAAACCGAAGTAAGAGGTGCCAAACTTGGTTACGAATCGTGTGAAATGTCCTGGAATTTAGAAGATAATGATATGATAAATCGTTTTGATGAAGCTGTGGGTGGAAAGCTGTATAAAAAATACAGACTGTACGAAAAGAGTTTACTTTAATAATAACATTTTTTTAGTTTGAACATAATCCCCCGATTGGAGTTCATAAAAATACACTCCAGCTGAAAGTTGTTCAGCAACAAATACAACTGAATAGTTACCAGCGGTTTTTTCTTCATCAACTAATGTAGCAATTTTATTTCCAAGTATATCATAAATTATTAGATTTGTAAACTGTGTGTCCGAAATTGTAAAACTCATTGTTGTACTTGGGTTGAATGGATTTGGATAATTTTGATAAAGCTCAAACCCTTCCGGAACATTCAATTTATTAATTTCATTACCTGCAGCTGATGATGGGAAAAAGTATTTTAGCATGTTATCTATTGTTGCCCGCCATAGACCCCAGCTATGTCCTTCCGGCAATTCGAGCCAATCCAGTTCATATTTTTTTGATATTAAAGAATCACGAAAATCTTGCATATTTTGACTCAGCGATTCATAACTGCCCCAAATTGAACTCCATTTAATATCTTCAAAAGCCCCCGTGGTAATTAAAGTAAAAGCTTCATAATTGTTTGGTTGAAAAGCACCCGAATGCACACCGCATAAACCAAAAACATCAGGATGATTGTAAGAGATCAATGCAGAAATATTACCTCCGTACGAAGGACCCATTACCAGTCTTTGTTTCGGATCTACCTTTGTGCTGTAAACACTATCGATGAACGGAACCAGTTCTTCAACAAAAAATAATCTGTATTGATTTCTTTTGCTAAATGCATATTCTTCATTCCTGTTATTTGGTTTTACAAACACAGCAATTATCGGTTCTATTTTATTACTATCAATAAGATTATCTAAAACATTTGCAGCGCTTGCAAGTGTAACGTATTCAAAACCATCCTGAAAATAAACTGCAGGATAACTTGATGCATTATTATATCCCGGTGGCAGGTAAATTTTTAGCTGATGAGTTGCATTCAAATTTGTGCTGAATATTGATTTATCTTCAATTGTACCATGATCTATGTTTGGATTATATTCAATCTCCCACGGTTGTACATATTCCGGCATTGCCAGTTCAGAGTTTGGTCCAAATCCACCCGAAACTGTATTTGGATTTTCAGGATCAAGTATCCAGCTGCTTCCGTTCAATACAAATTTATAATCCAGCCGCGCATTCAATTCAAAATCTTTTGAGTGATACCAGAAATTTGTAAGTACTAAATTTACCATTGGCGCAGAATTCTGATTCCAGCCATTAAAATCACCCGGTACATTTACCGAACTAACTGAACCGAGGTAAAGAAAGTTAGCCGTACTATCCTCAATGAACGGAATACCCTCTGCTCTTGCTACTGTCATAAAACTATCTATCACCGCTGCTTTTGCAGTAGGATCAGGAAGAGAATTTACTCTATTTAAAAAATCCTGGAACTGGCTTTGAGATAATATCGATGGGGAGAATAGTGCAAGCAAAATTATTGTGATAATGGTTTTCATAATTCACATACCGTACGGCTGTTTATATTAATTTACTTTCAACTTTAAACTTATAACAGATA
>CBEPPX010000327.1:0-3147 GCA_965511205.1 uncultured Ignavibacteriales bacterium
TTTTTCCTCAGCCATAACAGATTTCTGGCCCGGGTTTGCTTTACCGGCAGAACGATTAGCGCTGTAAGTATCGATGTTATCTTTATCTAATTCAACAAGTCTTTCACTAACAATTTCTTCGCTTTCAAATTCAGGCTCTGCAAGTGTTTTCACAATTCCCGGTGAAGCTTTGGATTTTAATTCATCAGGTTCAACGTGTGATAAATCATTTCTGCCCAAATAAGTAACAGCCAGTTCCCTGAAAATGTAATCAATAACCGAAGTTGCCATTTTAATTTTTTCATTTCCTGTAACTATTCCAGCTGGTTCAAATCTTGTAAATACAAAAGCATCTGCAAACTCTTCCAGCGGTACACCATGCTGCATTCCTAAGGAGATAGAAATTGCAAAGCAGTTAAGCAAGCTTCTGAAAGCAGCTCCTTCGCGGTGCATATCTATAAATATTTCGCCTATCTGCCCGTTATCATATTCACCGGTTCTAATGTAAACGGATTGACCATTAATTTTTGCTTTTTGTGTATATCCTGTTCTCCTGTCAGGCAGTCTTCTTCTTTTAGCAATATACCTGTGAATAATTTTTTCAGCTACTTTAACTATATCATTCTTTTCCTTCTCTTCAATTATTGCTTCTACATCTTCATCGCTTACAGAATTTAATGGCTGCGAGAGTTTTGAACCATCCCTGTAAAGTGCATTGGCTTTTATACCAAGCTTCCACGACTGCATATAAGCATCCTTCATATCTTCAACTGAAGCGTTGTTGGGAAGGTTTATTGTTTTAGATATTGCACCTGAAATAAAGGGTTGTGCTGCAGCCATCATTTTAATATGAGCAGTTGAACGGATGAACCTTGTTCCTTTTTTGCCGCACTTGCTTGCACAATCAAAAACCGGGTAATGCTCGTGTTTAATAAAAGGTGCTCCTTCAACTGTCATTGTGCCGCAAACAAAATCGTTAGCTGAAGCGATTTCCTGTTTCGAAAATCCTAACGCTTCAAGCAGATCAAAATCGTAGGAGTTTACTCTCTCCTCATCAAAACCTAATTCTTTAACTAAAAAATCTGTACCAACGGTAAATTTATTAAATGCAAAACCAAGCTCGAAAACCGAAGGGAGATGTTTTTCTACTTTTGCTAAAGCTGCCTCATTAAATCCTTTTGCAGCAAGTGATTCAGGATTGATATAAGGGCATCCGCTAATAGTTCCATGTCCTTTAGCATACTTTACTATTTCACTTATCTGATCTTTGTTATAACCAAGTCTTTCCAACGCCGGTGGGATGGAGAGGTTAATTATTTTAAAATATCCTCCGCCAGCCAATTTTTTAAATTTAACAAGAGCAAAATCAGGTTCAACCCCGGTTGTATCGCAATCCATTACCAACCCTATAGTTCCGGTTGGAGCTATTACGGTAACCTGTGCGTTTCTGAAACCATACTTCTCACCTAGCTCAACAGCTACATCCGCATCCTCTCTCGCTGCTTCCAGTAAGTCGGAAGGGCAGTGTTTGGGATTTATCCCCGCCGGGAAGATTGAAAGACCTTCATACTCGTCGTTGGGTACATTGTAAGCCGCTCTTCTATGATTCCTGAGAACGCGCATCATATCTTTTTTATTTTGTTTGAAACTGGTAAACGTGCCCAGTTCACGAGCCATCTCAGCAGAAGTTGCGTATGATTTCATATGCATCGAGGAAGTTAAAGCTCCGCATATTGCAAATGCTTCGTTACTATCATAAGGAATTCCCTGCAGCATAAGCAGTGAACCAAGATTAGCATACCCAAGCCCAAGGGTTCTGTACTCATAACTTAGTTTTGCTATTTGCTTGCTGGGATACTGAGCCATCATAACACTAACTTCAAGAACAATTGTCCATATCTTTACAGCATGACGGTAACCGTTTATATCAAACTGCTTATTCTTCGAATTGTAAAATTTAACCAGGTTCAAAGAAGCAAGGTTGCAGGCAGTATCATCCAGGAACATATATTCACTGCAAGGATTTGAAGCTTTTATCTCACCATCTGCCGGGCAGGTATGCCACTCATTAATTGTTGTGTGAAATTGTATTCCGGGATCGGCGCAAGACCAGGCAGAGTATGCAATGTCACTCCAGAGATTTCTTGCTCTAATGGTTTTACATGGCTTTGCTTTCCTGTTCTCCTTTTTCGAATTCCTTTTTTCAATCCGCCAGTAAAGATTCCAGTCCTCGTCATCAAGGACTGCATTCATATATTCATTTGTAACCCTAATTGAGTTATTTGAATTCTGTCCCGACACTGTAGCGTATGAATCGGAATTCCAGTCTGTATCGTAAACAGGAAATTCAATTGATTTATAGCCTTGTTTTGCAAGATGAATAACTCGTTCGATGTAGTTGTTAGGAATCATTGCCCTGCGTGCATCTAAAACTGCCTGCTTTAATTTTTTATTAATATTCTTGTTGAACCTGTCGTTTTCAGGATGCTCTTCATAGCATGCTTTCATAATTTTATTCAACAGGCGGTTGGTTAATTTTGAACCTGCTACGAGAGATGCAACTTTCTGCTCTTCAATCACTTTCCAGTTTATGTATTCTTCAATATCGGGATGATCCATATCAAGTGTAACCATTTTTGCAGCTCTCCGGGTTGTACCGCCGGATTTGATTGCACCTGCAGACCGGTCTCCAATCTTAAGAAAAGACATTAAGCCGGAAGATTTACCGCCACCGCTAAGTGGTTCATTTGAACCTCTTAATTCTGAAAAATTTGATCCTGTTCCCGAACCATATTTAAAAAGTCTTGCTTCTCTTACCCAGAGATCCATAATACCGCCTTCATTAACAAGGTCGTCATTTACAGATTGAATAAAACAAGCATGCGGCTGTGGATGAGTATATGCATCAGCAGATTGTGTCATCTTACCTGTTTTGTAATCTACATAAAAATGCCCCTGGGAAGGTCCGGAAATTCCATATCCCCAGTTTAGCCCTGTGTTAAACCACTGCGGGCTGTTAGGCGCAGCCATCTGGTTTGCGAACATGTACATTATTTCATCATAAAATGTTTTTGCATCCTCTTCAGTATCAAAATAATCACCCTTCCAGCCCCAATAAGTCCAGCATCCTGCAAGCCTATGAAAAACCTGTTTAGCATCCTTCTCAGA
>CBEPPX010000328.1:0-3145 GCA_965511205.1 uncultured Ignavibacteriales bacterium
TTCATTTCTGCAATATTCAAATTTTCGGGTTTGCTGTAAAAGTTATGCATTATAATTCCAAGCTATTCTATTCAATAATAAATTGGACTTTCGAGGGGAATTACATCCGCTTATATTTACACTTACAGTTTTTATTAACCCATTGTACAAAAAATAATGACAGATATTCTCGTTAGACATATAAGCAGCACACTTTCTATAAGTAAATCACAGGTCTCAAATACAGTTAAGCTGCTGGAGGAGGGCGCGACAATTCCTTTTATCTCCCGCTACAGGAAAGAGGCTACCGGAAGTCTTGATGAAACAGAGGTAACGGCAATTGAAAAGGAATGGAAACGATTGCTGGAATTAGTTAAAAGACGTGAAGCTATTATTAAAAGCATTAACGACCAGGAATTGTTAACTAATGAGCTGGAAGTGAAAATTAATAACTGCTGGAATATGGCAGAGCTTGAAGACATTTATCTTCCATACAAACCAAAGCGAAAAACAAGAGCAAGTGCAGCGCGGGAAAAAGGATTAGAACCCCTGGCAGAAATAATAATGGCACAGAAGGAAGATAAGATAGATAAGATTGCTGAAAAATATTTAAATGATGAAGTGCCGGATATCGAAGCAGCGTTAGCCGGGGCAAGAGATATTATTGCAGAATGGATTAATGAAAATGCAGATGCCCGGAATAAAATAAGACAGCTATTTGAGCGTGATGCAATAATCAGTTCAAAAGTAATAGAGAAAAAGAAAGATGAAGGAACAAAATACCAGGACTACTTCGATTTTAGCGAACCGTTAGAGCGTTGTGCTGGTCACCGTCTGCTTGCAATACGCAGAGCAGAACAGGAAGGGATTTTGCGTGTATCAATTTCAATAGATAATGAAAACGCAATTGAGAGTCTGGAAAAAATCTTTATAAAAAATAAAAATGAATCTGCCGTTCAGGTCGGGTTATCAATCAAAGATGCTCACAAAAGATTATTGGCGCCTTCAATTGAAACCGAATTTAAAAACAGTTCTAAAGCCAAAGCCGATGAAGAGGCAATTCGAGTATTCTCTACAAACCTTCGCCAGTTGCTTTTGTCGCCTCCACTCGGTCCAAAAGTTACAATGGCAATTGATCCCGGGTTCAGAACCGGCTGCAAACTTGTCTGTCTTGATCAGCAGGGAAACCTGTTGCATCACGCAACTATCTTTCCACATCCTCCACAGCCGAAAGTAGATGAAGCAACTGAGAAAGTAATAGGGATTCTGAAAAAATATAAAGTAGAAGCAATTGCAATTGGAAACGGAACTGCAGGCAGGGAGACGGAACGGTTTATTAAATCTCTGGTTGATAAATCCGGTACAACAGAAATATTTATGGTAAACGAAGCAGGCGCGTCGATTTATTCTGCTTCTGAAACTGCGAGAGAAGAGTTTCCCGATCTCGATTTAACTTTCCGCGGTGCAATTTCTATCGGAAGAAGGTTGATGGATCCGCTTGCCGAACTTGTTAAAATTGATGCCAAATCAATCGGCGTTGGGCAATACCAGCACGACGTTAACCAGGATAGTTTGAAAGATGGTCTTGATCAGGTAGTAACCTCTGCTGTAAACCAGGTTGGTGTAAATTTAAATACAGCCAGCAAGCATTTACTTAGTTATGTATCGGGCATCGGACCGAAGCTTGCAAAATCAATTATTAATTTCCGGAATGAGAACAGAACTTTTCGTTCACGCAAGGAACTGATAAAGGTAAGCGGACTGGGGGCAAAGGCATTTGAGCAGTCTGCAGGATTTTTAAGAATTCCCGCGGCTGAGAATCCGCTTGATAACAGCGCTGTTCATCCGGAAAGTTATTCCATAGTTGCAAAGATGGCAAAGGATTTATCCCAGCCGGTTAAATCATTAATTGAAGCAGCAAATTTACGTCAGCAGATTGATATCAATAATTATGTAACAGATACAGTCGGATTGCCAACGTTAAAAGATATTATGCAGGAACTGGAAAAGCCGGGGTTGGATCCAAGAGGCAAAGCAGAAGTATTTTCATTTTCAGAAGCGATTAACGAAATAACAGATTTAAAACCGGGAATGCGTTTGCCGGGTGTAATAACAAATCTTACTAAGTTCGGTGCTTTTGTAGATATTGGAATAAAAGAAAACGGCTTGCTGCATATTTCTCAAATAACTGATCGTTTTATTAAAGACCCTTCCGAGGTGTTAAAGCTAGACCAGAAAATAATGGTTAGAGTTGTTGATATTGATGTTGAAAGAAAACGAATTCAGTTAAGTATGAAAGAAGGTTAGATTAATCCAGAAATCATTCAGTCTGCCTTTCCGGCAGGCAGGTTTGTGATTTTTGAAATTGGGTTTTTGAAAAGTTTTAATCACAAAGATGAAGACGTGAAAAAAATTAAACGAAAAATTTAAACAAAAGACATCGATTAAATGAAAGAGATAGAAGGAATAAAATACTACTCACCCAAAGAAGAAAAAATTAACATCATTTCTCATGCTACCGGATTTATTTTAAGCATTGTTGCTTTAGTACTTTTAGTTACACATGCAAATATGCATGGAAACGTTTGGCATGTTGTAAGTTTTAGCATTTTTGGAACAAGTTTAATTATTTTATATGCGGCTTCTACATTTTACCACGGTGCTAAAAAACCAGAGTTAAGAAAAAAAATGAGAATTGTTGACCACGCATCTATTTATGTTCTCATTGCCGGAACTTACACTCCTTTTACACTTGTTACGCTAGGTGGTACAATCGGTTTGGTGATTCTAATTATTGTTTGGGGATTGGCTTTAACCGGAATAATTTTGAAACTTTATTTTACAGGAAAATATAAATTAATTTCGACACTAACTTATATATTCATGGGGTCTGTAATAGTTTTTGCCATTAAACCATTAATTAATAATTTATCTTTAGAAGGTTTACTTTGGCTTTTTGCAGGTGGAATGGCTTACATATTAGGTGCAATTTTATACAGCATTAAAAATATAAAATTCAATCACGCCATCTTCCATGTGTTTGTTTTGATTGGTAGTGGTTGTCATTTTGTGTCGGTGTTCTTTTATGTTTTACCAGGTGAATAAATCAGCATCATTTTGTGTAGAAAATATACGAACTATTATTAATAAAGTAAGAAAATCTTTG
>CBEPPX010000329.1:0-3137 GCA_965511205.1 uncultured Ignavibacteriales bacterium
TCGGTCCCGGTGCTTTCCAGGAGGTTGATCTTAACAGTGCTTTTGAAGCTGTGGCTGAATGGAAGCAAACGGTTTTGCCTTCAAGCAAACACTCCGAGTTAATGACACTTGCATTAAAAAATACAATTATAAAAAGAGATGTATCACATTTAATTTTTCCTAATGAGGTGCAGGAAATTCCCGCTAAGAATAAAAAGTCATCTTCAATGGAAGGAAGACTAACGCCTCAAACTATTACACCTCCAAAAGAATCAATTGAAAAAGCAGTTGAGTATTTAGCTTCAGCAAAAAGACCTGTAATTATTGTTGGACACGGCGCAAGATTTAATATGAAAGAAATAACTGTCCTTGCTGAAAAACTTGATGCCCCCGTAATAACAACATTTAAGGGGAAGGGATTAATTTCGGATGATCATCCACTTGCTTGCGGAGTTTTGGGAAGAAGCGGAACGCCCATTGCAAGCTGGTTTATGAATGAAGCTGATTTACTTTTGGTTTTCGGTGCCTCGTTTTCTAATCATACAGGAATTGCTCCATACGTTCCAACTATCCAGGTTGATTTTGATCCGATGGCTTTAGGTAAGTTTCATCCTGTTACAGTTCCTGTTTGGGGAGAGATTGGCATTACTGTAGAAATTCTTAAAAATAAATTGTCAAAACAAAAAAGAGCATATGAAATAAGAAAAGAAATTACAAATAAGTGGAAGATCTGGAGAACGGAAAAATCCAGCCGTGAAAAGGATGATACCGGAAACGGGATAAACTCAGCTTCTGTTTTTGCAGCGATGAACAAGATTGTTCCCGATAGCGCAGTAATTACTGTTGATGTTGGAAACAATGCTTACTCATTCGGAAGATATTTTGAATGTAAAAAACAATCCGTTTTGATGAGTGGCTATCTTGGCTCAATTGGGTTCGGTTATCCTGCAGCAATGGGCGCATGGGCAGCAGCACCTGATAGACCAATTGTAGCCGTAACGGGAGATGGCGGTTTTGCCCAGTATATGGCTGAGCTTACAACTGCGGTAAAATATAAAATGAACATCAAACATATTTTGCTTAACAATAACGAGCTTGGCAAAATTTCAAAAGAGCAAAGGGCAGACCAACTTGATGTTTGGGAAACTGATCTCACAAATCCGAATTTCTCGAAATACGCTGAACTTTGTGGCGCATTAGGAATAAGAGTAACAAAGAAAGAAAATCTTGATGCTGCGATGAATAAAGTTTTTGCTCATAATGGTCCGGCAATGTTGGAAATTATAACCGATCCATTACTAACATAGAATCAGTGCACAATAGAAATTTTGTTTTATTGTTTCTCTGTACTGTTTAATCCCTAAAAATGATCTCCAATATTTACTTTATGTCCTCCGCATTACATATTTCTTTCATGTAACCATTTATACTTGCTTGTAAAATTTGAAGGAATGAAAAATGAGATTATTAAAAGTCTTTTGTTTATTAATCCTACTCCTAACATTAACTACGTTTGCACAGGATGATTTATCGGAAATACTTAAAGCATATCCTGATTGGCAAACTAACTTCGATAAAAAAACAATTGATCTCGCTGAGCTAATGAGCGGTGGTCCGCCAAAAGATGGCATTCCAGCTATCTTCATCCCAAAGTTTGAAACACAAAGTGGGGCAGGTGATTGGCTTAATGATAAAGAACCGGTAATTGCATTGGAAATTGATGGAGAAGCAAAAGCTTACCCGCTATCAATCCTTATCTGGCATGAAATTGCTAATGACAAAGTTGGTAATGTACCGGTTGTTGTTTCATTCTGTCCACTCTGTTATAGTGCAATTGTTTATGATAGAAGAGTAAATGGAGTAACACCGCTCTTTGGCGTATCGGGTCTTTTAAGAATGTCCGATCTTGTTATGTATGATAATGTTACCGAAAGTTTTTGGCAGCAGTTTACCGGGGAGGCAATTGTTGGCGATATGGTCGGTTCAAAACTTGATTTTATACCTGCGCAAATAATCTCGTTTAAACAATTTAAAGATGCCTATCCAAAGGGAATTGTATTATCAAAAGAAACCGGATATGAAAGAGATTATGGAAGAAATCCTTACGTTGGCTATGATGATATAGATCAAACTCCTTTTCTATTCAAGGAAGAGTTAGATGGCCGTCTTCCGCCTAACGAAAAAGTAATCGCAATTAAAGAGGAGGGAATGATTAAAGCTTATCCCTATTCAATCACTTTAAAGGAAAGAGTTATAAATGATACGATTGGTGAAAAGCAAGTCGTAGTGTTTCATGGTGACGGTGCAGTCTCTGCCCTTGATGAAAGCAGTATTGCAGATTCAAAAGAAGTTGGTTCAACAGGGGTTTTTAACCCGGTTGTAAATGGCAAAACTTTAACCTTCAAATATGTAGCTGGATTCTTTATAGATAAGGAAACTGGGACCAAGTGGGATATTACCGGTAATGCAGTAGATGGAGAATTAAAAGGAACTCAGCTTATGAGAATTAAGCATGGAGATTATTTTGCGTTTGCCTGGCTCGCATTCAAACCTGAGACTAAAATCTACTCTACTGATTGATAACATAATGTTTACATAACTGGGAAGAAATTAAGTTTTAATTTGATTAAACTAGATTCACCTTAAATAGAAAGTGAGAACTTTGATGCAAAACATTCTTTTCGGGGATCTTCATTTAAATGATTGGAAAGAGACAAGAGATACTCTTCATAAGTATATCCAGATGGTTGGCGCTATAAGAGAAAATTTCAGCGAACCGCACCCTCATTGGTGGCATATAAGTCTGCATGTTTCTGATAATGGTTTAACTACAAATCCTTTGCCTGTTGTAAAAAATTCCACTGACAAAACTTTCGAAATTATACTAGATCTTCAAAATCATAAACTGAAAATTGCATCTAATTACCGTGAATTAAAACAAATTTCATTACCTGGGCAATCACTTAGTGCTCTTTGCGAAGAAACTTGTAGCCTTTTATCAGATATCGGAGTTGAGATTCCAATCGATAAAGAAAAGTTTGCTGATGGCAAGGCGTGTGAATATAATGAAATAGCTGTTTCCAATTACTGGAATTCGCTGAACGAGATCAACAGAATTATGAATGAGTTCCGCGCTGAGCTAAGCGGAGAAAGAAGCC
>CBEPPX010000330.1:0-3137 GCA_965511205.1 uncultured Ignavibacteriales bacterium
TGAAACTTAGAGGGATTTTTTATTAGATTATCTTTACTTAAAATTAAATTTATTATTTAGATGGAGCGAACTATGATTAACATTTCAACTTTAGCTAAATGTACTATACCTGCCCTCATTTTTGTTTTTCTTTTTTATCCTTCAGTTTTTGCACAGGATGATCCAAATCTTGATAATACTTTCGGTATGATATTTCCAACAGTACCTCCTGAGCTTATGCAGAGAGAAGTAATTACATCAAACGAAGGATTTGACAATTTTTTCTTAGGAATAAACGGTGCAGAACCGCATATGTCAGCCAATCCTATGGTACCTACAGAATACTTTAATGCTTTCAACACAAACGGAACACATCACACTTTTGACGGGCATGATTGGTTCTCGCAGACTCCACCATTTGGAACTGCTATGCGAGGTGATCCGGTTACTGCATACGACAGCCTTGGTAATCTTTATTATGAAAACATGTACGGGAGTGGAAACATATTAGGTTGTAAAGTTATTGTTTCAACTGATAATGGTGCTACATGGTCTCCTTCGGTAACATCTATATCCGGAAATGATAAAAATTGGATTGCTGCTGACCAAACAGCCGGTCCATATGCAAATTATGTTTACACTACGATGACGCAGGGTAACGGTCATGCAATTGCCAGGAGTACAGACCTTGGCCAAACCTGGTCTCAAACCGGATTCTTTTCCAGCAGTGCCAGACCTGGGGCGATGGTTGCAGTTGGTCCTAACACTATTGGCGGTGATATACCAGGCGGTGCAGTTTATTTTGTAACTAATCATACAAGCACATTTGCTCCTCTTTATTCATTCTATCTATCTACAAATGGTGGAGCAACCTGGGTACTTAAATCTACTCAACAGTTTGCTAATTATGTTGGTACAAATGTAGGCGGCAGGCACTCTGTTGAAAATATGAGAACCAGACCTTACCCGTTTATAACAGCAGATAACAGTTATGGATCAAACAGGGGACGGCTCTATCTGGTTTATGCATCCAATAATCCGGTTGGCAACGGAAACAAACCTGATATTTACTGCAGGTATTCTGATAACCAGGGAGTAAGCTGGTCATCAGCAGTTACTGTTAATGATGATGCAAATTCAACAGCTAATCATCAATGGATGCCGGCTACCTGGTGCGATAAAGAAACGGGAAGACTCTATGTTAAATGGTTCGATACACGAAATGTTCCATCGAGCGATAGTGCTGAAGTTTACGCTTCATATTCTGATGACGGAGGTGTTACCTGGGTAGTTAATCAGAATCTTTCAACTTCCAAGTTTAAAATTGATTGCTCTACTTGTGGAGGAGGAGGTACACCACGGTATCAGGGAGATTATGATGCTATAATATCAAACAGTATAACATCAATGTCTGTCTGGTCGGATTTTCGCAATGGTGCATTTGGTAGTTATGTAGCATATTTCCCTGATTACGCTATGACCATTTCCACCGACAGCGATACTATGCTAACCACAGCCAGTCTGGATATAACAATAAAAGTTCCAGCTGTAAAATTATA
The DNA here is from genome assembly GCA_965511205.1 of uncultured Ignavibacteriales bacterium. Lineage (GTDB taxonomy): Bacteria > Bacteroidota > Ignavibacteria > Ignavibacteriales > Ignavibacteriaceae > JAZGGS01. Next base: position 1,539 of record CBEPPX010000330.1, read on the forward strand.
TGATAAAACAGTAAAATTTTCTGTTTCAGTTGATCCGCCTGCCAATTTTAACTTTTCGTTTCCGCAGGGAGATTCTCTGACTTCTTTTCCGGACTCAATTCCGATGACTATCTCTGCAAGTAATGTTTCCAACGACACTTACACGGTTACTATAAGTGGAAGCGGACCTAATGGAACACCTGTACATAGAAGAACAGTTACCATTTTAGCAACTGAGCCTACAACAACTGTATTGCAGCCAAATGGTGGCGAAGAGTTGATAGTTGGTACAAGATATCCTGTAACCTGGGAAAGGATTTTTGTTGATACAGTAAAATTGGAATATTCAACAGATGGAGGAACTAGTTGGATTTTAATTTCAGAGAGTGCTTTTGAATCAACATTACCTGTTATTCATCCAAAAAGAAAAATTATATCCTCTGAACTAGGTGATGGGATTGAAACTTCATGGCAATACGATTGGATTGTTCCTAATACTATATCCACCGATTGCTTACTCAGAGCATCAGATAAAAATGATCCTTCAGTATTTGATGTGAGTGATGGTACATTTTCAATTATTTCTGCACCTGCTCCATTGTGGAGGCTACAAACTTCGGGTGTCGATTCAACAATTCTTTGTGTTGATGTCGTTGATACTTTACTTGCGTGGGCTGGAACAAAAGGAGGTAAAGTGCTTAAAACAACCGATGGAGGTGTAACATGGGATGTAATCTCCAGCGCATTAGGCGGAGATGTGTACAGCATTGCAGCGATTGATAATCAGAAAGCAATAGTTATAGTCAATTCACCCGGTGTAACCCGCATTCGCAGGACAGTTTCATTTGGAGTAAGCTGGGGTACAGTTTATGAGGATACCAGCCCGGGGGCATTTTTAAATGCAATACATATGTTTGATGAAGATAATGGTTATGTAGTGGGTGATCCGGTTGGTGGCAATTGGATTTTATTGCAAACTACTGATGCGGGAGCTAATTGGTCTTCTGCTTCTACATTAACTCAAAATGGATCTGAGACGGGCTGGAGTAATTCAATGGATTGGGTTGGTGATCAATATGGATGGTTTGGAACAGATAATGGACGTGTTTATAGCACAACCAATGGGGGCAGTATGTGGACATCATCTACAACTTCATTTACAAATAGTATTGCTGTAGCTTTTACAGATGAGCAATCCGGTATTGCAAGCGGCGATGGAACTGATCGCACATCTGATGGTGGTACGACGTGGACTGTATCACCGGATCAATTACCTGGTACAACATTTAACGGCACAGCTATTAAAGGTACACCGGGCATTTGGTATTTTGTATCAGGAAGTGAAGTATACAAATCTAACAACCACGGCGATAGTTTCTCATTAGATTATAGTCAGGCAAATGTTTTACAGTACATTAAAATGAAAGTAGTGCCTGCAGGCGATAATGATTGGATTTGTGGCTACGCTGTTGGCGATAATGGAACTATTGCTAAGTACATTGAACCATATATTGTTACTAATGTGGGAACAAATTATGACTTAATTCCGGAAGAATTTGCATTGCAGCAGAATTACCCAAATCCATTCAATCCAACAACAACAATCAGGTTTTCATTACC